>JAZNIQ010000255.1:0-2168 GCA_045577555.1 Candidatus Fimenecus sp. | reverse complement strand
TGTGCAGGTGTAAGACTTTCCATAACCTGAGCACCGATTGCTCGTTCAGTTACTTTTGTGGTGAAGTCCTTAGCAACCTTATAGTTAACGTCAGCCTCAAGGAGTGCAAGGCGAACCTCACGCATTGCCTCTCTGACATCTTTTTCATTAAGACTACCCTTACTTTTCAATCGTTGAAAAGCGGCTTCAAGTCTGTCGGATAAACCTTCAAATGCCATAATTCCTCCTATTCTGTCAAGGAAAGTGCAATTGACTTTATCTTAACTGTCATATCATTGATTTCGCGGGAAAGACCATGTGACAAATTATATTCATTAATATCTTCGGCACATTTTACGATATTATTAAGTCCGTTCTGCATTTTTTCAAGTTTTTGAGAAAACTTAAGTTTGGACTCCATATCATAAAGCAAGGCTTCTGCTCTTTTAATAGCATCACGCACGCCCTGACGGGTAATCCCCTCATTTTCGGCAATTTCTGAAAGAGAAAGGTCATCGTTATAGTAATAATTAAGGTAATCACGCTGTTTTGCAGTTAAAGCCTCGCCATATAAATCGAGAAGCATTGTGATTTCAATATTATTAGCCACGACTGACACTCCTTTCTCAAAAAAATAGCCGTTCTGTAAAGCGTTTATACTTTACAGAACGGTATTATACTAAATAATGATATATTTGTCAAGCAATATTTTTAATTTTTTAAATTATGAAACAGGAACAATATCGTTCCAATCGATTGATGCTTCACCGTCGTCATTACCAACAACAATAGTGTTACCCTCATTCTTGTTTTTATCCTCTGTCGGATTCTCAACAAGGCTGTCAAGGTCATCATAGAAACCGTCCTTATCAGGAACAATAGCTACTTTATCGCCATCTTTATTTTCAACATATTTTGTGCCGTCTTCGTCTTCATAAATTATGATTTCTTCGCCTTTTTCGTTTGTCACTTTATCAACTTCCTTAAAGTTTTTGTCTTTACAAGCAGCAAAAACGATTGCTACTGAAAGCAACAAAACAACTGCAATAATAATTTTTTTACTCATTATGTATATCCCCTTTTTTGAATATATTTGTTGTTTCTATATTATCATAAAAAAAATTGTTTTGCAACAGTTATTTAAGCTCGGCAATAGTAACGCCCTCTTCACCCTCACCAAAAGTTCCCACACGGAAAGTTCTGATATTAGGATGTTTACGAAGATATACATGAATACCTTTTCTTAAAGCGCCTGTACCTTTACCATGAATAATGGTTATTTCGTTAAGTCCTGTACGAAGAACACTATCAATAAACTTATCAAGATCAAGCATCGCCTCTTCAACCGTAGTGCCACGCAAATCAATGCTTGAATTTGAAGATGCAGTAGCTTTTGATGAGCCTGTATGAACTGTTCTCATACCACCCACTTGTTTTTTAGGTTGTTTTTGACCACCTATAAGACGGATATCAGAAATAACCGCTTTCATTTTAATCATACCTGACTGCACCTGAACGGTGTTTTTCTTTTCGTCAACAGATATAACCTGTGCTTCACCGCCAAGGGCTTTTACAAAAACTCTGTCACCTGCTTTTAACGGTCTTGGCAAGGTGTAATCACCGTCTTCATTTTCAAGTGAATTGCTGATTTCGTCCATTTTATCAAGTTGACGGCTCATTGCCGCCTTTGCTTTTCGGGCAATTTCCTGCAAGTTTTTTTCCTTTGCCTGTTCTTTTTTAAGTTGTTCAATTTCAAGCAGCAAAGAATTACCTGCACGACGTGCATTTTCTACAATTCTTTCGGCTTCCTGTTTTGCCCTTGCGATTTCTTTTTCACTCTGTGATTTTGCTTTTTCCAAGGCTTTTTCGGCATTTTCTTTTTGACGAAGGATTGAGAGTTTTTCGTCTTCAAGCTTTTGACGGTCATCCTCAAGAGCTTTTCGTGCAGTTTCAAGAGTATCAACGGCATCCTCAAATCTTGTATCTTCTTCAGAAATAAGTGCCTTTGCAAAATCAATTATATCCTCGTTAATTCCAAGTCTGCCTGCGATTGCAAGAGCGTTTGAACGACTGGGCATACCAATTAAAAGGCGATAAGTAGGTTTTAAAGATGCCACATCAAACTCACAACATCCGTTTTCAACCCTATCGGTTTTAAGGGCATATTCTTTAAGCTCTGAATAGTGAGT
>JAZNIQ010000254.1:0-8245 GCA_045577555.1 Candidatus Fimenecus sp. | reverse complement strand
ATCTAATCCTTAGGAGGGATTTATTCTATCCATTGAACTAAGGAGGCATATAAAGGTGGAATATCCACCTTTTTATTCTATAACATAGTTTTGTGACCACTTATCAATCAGCTTTTCAAAATCGTCACCTTTAACTTTTTTAAGACACTCTGTCCGATGTGTTTCATAATAGTTGTATGTCTTATCAAAAACATCTACTCGTTCTACAAGAAAAGCATAGTTATCCAAAATAACCGTTGCGGCAGAGCCTACTCCGATTCCCTCAACTTCACTATAAAAACCCGTAGGGAAACTGCCGTCATAAAAAGAGTTTATAAGTGCATCATGCACTTCTTCCGATGTTGCTTCCTCAATTAACGAACCAGTATTTATAAGGTCAACTGATTTTGCAAATCCGTTAATTATTTCTGCTTTTTCAGAATCTGTCATTTCTACAGGTACGCCTTGCTCATCAACATTAAAAAGGTATCCGGTTACAAAACGTATTGCAATATAATTTGACTTAAAATAATTTTTTAAAGTTTCGTCACTTACAGGAGAAATTCCACCCTGACCATAACAATATTTAAGAAGTTCATCTTCATAAACCTTTGATGTTTCGATTTTGTAAAGAGTTTGTTTTGAAACACCAACATCCTGATAATGAATTCCATATAAATGCCACAAATCATCAACTCTTATAGAAAGGTCAGATTTTTGCGCAGAGGACAGACGTAAGTTGCGCTTTGAAAATTCGGTATTAATGGTAACATATCTGGAAATTGATTTTTTTATTTCACCTTCATTACCATCATGCAAATCCTCAAAATAATCATATACTTCGTTGTCAATTTTTGTTCCGTTTACCTTTATTTTTGAAATGCCTGAACAAGACGAAAGGGACAGCACACAAATAACTGTTGCTAATAACAGTGAAAAAAGTTTTTTCATTACTCTTCCCCCTTTGATTCAAGGTATTCACGATAAAGCTTGTCCTTTAAAAGCCGCTTTTCTTTTTCCATACAACGTTCTTCTTTGATTTTCTCTTTGTTTTTGCCTATGATTCCGTTTCTTAAAAATGCAACAAGCAACATTGTAATAACCGCTCCCACGGCACAACTTATAAAATCAACCATTGTATCCGTGTTACCTTTTTGAAGAGTCATTCCGTAAAGGCTGTCCATTGTAAACTCATAAACTTCCCAACCAACTGCAATACCCAATGCAAAAGTCAAGGAAAATAGTGATGACATTGCAGGACCTAAATCACCACGTTTACGATAAATAATATTAGCAAAATCATAACCAAACCATGCAGAAAGCACACCTGATGCAAAATGAGTTACAATATCAAAATGCTCAAAAGTTGTTCGATTATTAATTGTTGAACCGATACATACACCTATAAAAATAAATAATGAAAGCATTGTCTGGGTTGATGCCTCAATCTCAATAATGAAAGATTTTTTTCCGAAAATCTGAAAAAAATCCCAAAGGTGAGTAAAAATAATTGCAAAAATTGCCTCTAAAAACTCTACAACTGAACCATGAAAAAGGCCGTAAAGCCCCCAGCTGAGAATAACAACGCGGAGACACAGCCATAAAATTCTTTGATTTTTCGGTAGAATTCCAAAAGTTTTAGTCATTTTTAACCACCAAGTAATTTATTATTAAAATCATAACACATTAAGCGTTTATTTACAAGCGAAGTAAAGAGAAAGAGCAACTCTCAATATAAACTTCACCGTTTTGTACCTCAAATCCGTAAAGAGCCTTTGAATTAGCATAAAAATCAGGTAAACGATAAGATATGGGATGTTCATTACGATTTATAATTACCATAATATCTCCATTTTCATTATGACGACGAAAAGCAACACAACCAAGCATAGAAGAAACAGGTGAAAAATAACCGTCACAGAAAACCAGATTTTCTCTTCTTATTTTTCCCATTTGCTTATAAAAGTCAATGAGCTCCTGATTTTCATTTCCCCAAGGATAACAGCCTCTGTTAAACGGGTCTTTGTATCCCTGCATTCCTGCCTCATCACCATAATACACAGATGGGACACCGGGAAGTGTATATTGAAGTGCAACAGCACATTTTAAAAGTTCAACACCTTTTGCATACTTTGTATCATCAAGATAATGACTTGATTGCCATGTACGATCACGGTATTCACAGGATTCACCTGCAATTTTTGTGATTGCTCTTTCTGTATCATGAGTACCAATATGATTCATCATAACATCAAGGCATTGTTTCGGATAATTCTCAACAATCTGCATTACTGTTTCCATGAAACTTTCTGCTTTTCCCTTACGACAAAAATCAATGATTGCATTGGCAAAGGGATAATTCATAACCGAATCGAACTGACTGCCTAAAAGGTAACGACGACGACTTCCGTAACTATGCTTTGTTGTAGCATCTTCCCAGACCTCACCCATTAAAAGAGCTTCTGGCTTTGTATGTTTAAGTCTTGAACGCAATTCATCAATAAAGATGTCAGGAAGTTCGTCCGCAACATCAAGGCGAAAACCATCAGCACCTGCATTAAGCCATTTTTCGATGATTCCACCCTCACCATTTATGAAATTGCGATATTCTATACCATCTTCAATCACCTCAGGCAAGGTTACAAATCCCCACCAACTCTGATATTTTTCAGGATAACTTGTAAATTTATACCATTTATAGTATGGACTCTCTTTTGAATTGTAAGCACCTATTGAATCATATCTGCTTTTTTTATTGAAATAAACGCTATCATCACCGGTATGTGAAAAAACGCCGTCAAGAATTATGTGAATTCCTTGTTCCTTTGCAGATTCGCAAAGTTTTTTAAAATCCTCTTCCGTTCCTAAAACAGAATCTATTTTACTGTAATCTGCCGTATCATATCTATGGTTCGAGTGTGATTCAAATATTGGATTTAAATAAATACAGTTTACTCCCAGTGATTTAAGATATGGTAATTTTTCCTCTATACCTTTTAAATCCCCACCAAAGAAATCGTTATTTAAAACTTTTCCGTCGGGAGTAGGTCGCCACTCGGGCTCATTTCCCCAATCATCTCGCATAATACGGTCTGTAGGAACATTTTCCTTTTTTTCCCCGGAATTGTAAAATCTGTCAGGAAAAATCTGATAAATTATACCACCCTTAATCCAATCGGGAGTAGTAAAATTCTTTTCAGTTACAGTAAGTTGCCAATCTTTGCGTGCATAATATGAGCCAACAAAATCTCCTATGCCATTTTCCGATTGCAAAACAGAACTTCTGCCATATGAAGAAAAATAGTCAAAATGATACCAGTAAAGACCTTCTTTTTCTATATGAGTATGAATATCCCAAATTTCAGCATCGTCACCGCACATACCTGCCCATTGCATATTTCTTTCTTCATAAGCTCCATCATCGCGACGAATTACAAAAACTGCTTTATTACAACAAAATGAACGTGGCAAACAAAGACGAAGATGCATTTCTTCACCTGCCGAAATACTTCCAAATTTATTTTTAAAAAACGAATCTCTAGAATTATAGGGTATAAATCCCATATTGCACCACCAAAAAACATATTAATATATTTTACCAAAATCAAAAACATAATGCAATAGAATACAAAAATAAGGACAAGAGTTACTTGTCCTTATCTGCATTTTAGTCTTCCTTTTTCTTTTTAAGTACTGTACCAGCAACAATTACTGCAAAACCACAAATTGCAAAAGCAACTCCTACTGCTCCTGACTGGTTACTGCTTGTGTCAGGAATTTCCACATCAGTTACCGGTTTTTGTTCATCTGTTGACGGCTTTTCAGGAACAGGTTTTTCTGTTTCCTGTTCACCATTATCTGTTGGATTCTCTGGCACAGGCTGTGTTGGAGTTTCGGGTGATGGTTCAGGTTCAACCGATTCATTTAATCTCGATAAATGCTTATATGTTTCTATTTCCTCATCACTTATTGCAGTAAAACCGAACTCTTTCACAACAAAGGTGTGCTGGGCATTGTCTATTGAATATTTTACGACAACTTTAAATGGCTTTTCCGCTGTTTCAGGTGAAACATTATTCAAATTAATTGTAATCTTTTCATCCACCTGAAGAACTGTATTCAGTTCAAAATTATATTCTGTATCACATCCGTTAAGGCTCACATCCCAAACATATGTATCAGATGTGTTTGAAAGATTTTCAACAATCAACTCGGTATCTGCAGAAGAATGATACCCTACATCAGTATTATTAAAGTGCACATAAATATTATCTGCATGTTTCTGTGCATAATTAAATTGTGGATATCTATCGTCACAGTAAACATTCTTCAAATCACCCCAAAGGAATTCACAGACAATCTGTCTTGTGTATGGGTCATTAAAATACTGTCCGTGGCCCTGACCGATAACATACCATGTGGAATCAGGCAAAGCACCTGTTGATGCATCAATATTGAATTCGGGAGAAATGTGATAATGAGTTTTATCGTTGCAGACTGTTCCTTTTTGAACATAATCCGCTTCAAAGGTCTCGCCATAAGGTGCACAAGTCGCACCCACCGAACCAAGATATGTATCAATAAGGAAATCTGAATTTGTTCCGACACTACTCACCGCAGTATATCCGCAACCAACAATATACCCAATTTTTATTCCCTGTTTTTCCAACTCTGTAAATTTATTTGCAAGGTTTGTTCCTGTGTGAATATCTGTGTGATATTTAACTGTATCGTAATAAAGTTTTCCGTTTTCTTCTGCATTAAGACCAATATTGTCAATAACTTCCTGAAATCTGTCCATAGGCACAAAATCAAGAAGTGATGGGATATTAGAAAGTCTGTAAAGAATTCTCTCCTCTTGTAAAACTCGATTTGCAGCACCAACGATATTATCAAGAGAGAGAAGGTCAAAAACCCATTCAAAATCTTCTTCTATGTCAAATATATGTTGAACAAATTTCATAACGTTTTTTAAATCAAGGTCAACATATTCATTCATAAAGACAGTGCTCACTAACGTTGTTCCACCTGTTGCAGGGTTTGCAAGAATGGCATTTCTTACATCGCCCTTATGACCATAGTAATAAAGGTATGATGTACCGTATTGACCGCCGTGACTGAGTCCCATAATATCAACTTTGTCACTACCTGTGATTTCCTTTACTTCCTGAATGTATTCGTCAACGGCTTTTGCATAATCCACCTGACCTTTTCGCCAATCATAAGTGAAACCAAAAACATTTTCTGCCCCCACTCTCTGGATTGCCTCTTCAACAAAAACACTTTCAGGAATATATTCTTTCATATCCTTCTCAATAAGTGTTGAAACCTGAGTAGCCGCCGCACCTTTAGGATAATATGTAAGATTCTGCCATGATGTGCCATCCTCAAGAATAACAAGTGGCATAAGTGTTTCTTTAACGATGGGTACGAGTGCTTCAACAATCGCATCTTCACCTATGAGTTTTCCTGCTACCATTCCCGGTAATGCCTCAAGAACTTGTTCACCTATTTTCCCAAAATCAACAGGCCAGGCTTTAATAACATCACCTGTTTCCTCGTCAATTATGGGTTCACCGTTTTCATCTGCATAAACAAGTGTCGGACCTGAATAACCTTGCAACACCACAACGGGAACAATTTCTTCTTTTGCAAAAGCAAAAAGAGAAAGTGTTGAAATAACCATTATAACTGCAATAAATACTGATAAAAACTTTTTCACTTTCAATCCCCATTTCAAATGAACTTCATTGTGTTTTTATTCTATCCCTAATAAATCTTGTTGTCAATAAAAACCGCGGCATCCTTTTCAGAATACCGCGATAAATATTTTTACTTATTTTACTTTTCTGTTGCCCACCCGAAATTGTATGTAAGAGAAGATGTGCAAGGGAATTCAACAACTACGGTACCATATTCCGCCAAAGCACCTGTAAATGTGATGTTAGCATTAATAACCATATTCTTTTCATAAGTTGCATATGTCATCTGGTCAGTAACTGCGTTGATACCTGCTGAAATTTTGCACGGAGCAAATGCAATTTCAAATGAGTTGAGAACCATATATTTTTCCGCAACCTTGAAATGCTCTAAAATTTTGTCTTTTTCACGAACAGTAAATGCCTTTTTAACACTTGATTCTTCAGGTTTTACCATAATGTTAATTGTTCTTACAAGTTCAGATGGAACAAAGATATATTCACCGTCTTCGTCCTCTGCATTATTTCCTTCTTCGTCAAGATCGTGAACAAGATTAGGAATAATAGAAGTATAAATCGGGAATGTGTTTGTTGCCTTATCTGTGTAAAGGTCATTAAGAGTCAATGTGCTTGCAGTCTTTTCACCAAGAGGATAGATGATATTTGTCAGATCTTCATTGAAATCAGTGGCCACAAGGTCATCGTCTTCAGTTGCCTTGTATTTTTCTTCATTAGAAATATTCATAAGATATTTACCGATATCCTTAAGTGCCATATCTGCATAAAGACGGAATGCTGCACGGAATTTATCTTGGTCATCAAGTTCTTTTCCATCCTCTGACTTAAACACTACACCATCACCATGATTAATCCAGAAGTTTTCATAATATGAAACTCTTGCTGAACCTGTTGTCTTGATGTCGTTGATTAATTTGTTAAAATAATCGAGAATTTCCTGCTGATTACCTGTAAACTGTGTCCATTCTTCATCGGAAATAAGAGCAAGAATATCGTTGAAATATTCTTCTGAACCATATTTTGAAACAAGCTCATAGTATGAAAGTTTAACTACTCTGTCATCAGTCTTTTTATTGAAGTTTTCATAAAGTGTTGCAAGCTTGTCACCAGGAAGAATTTCCTTTAATTCTCCATATGTGAACTCGAAATAAACGTCACTTAAATCAGTTTTTGTTTCAACGGCAACTGGCCTGTTTACCTCACCTGTGCTACAACCTGCAAATGTTGCTGCAAGCATTGTAAATGCCAACACCACCGCAATAATTCTTATAACTTTCTTTTTCATTCTTGTTTTCCCCTTTCGGTGAAATTAATAACTATCTTTAAGTCCTTGTTCATCAAACAGGAACACCGTTTCGAGCACTACCTTAAGTGAATCCTCAAGAGTTTTCATTTCAAGAACATTCACATTATCATCGCGGGTATGATAATATCTTGCAGGAGCTGGATCCATACTTGTAAAAGCAACAGATTTGATTCCGCCCTGTTGCATTGCTGCAGCATCTGTTGAACCCAACGGTGTAGTTGTGAAGTTAACGGGAACGCCTGCATTTTCAGCCGCTTTTTTCATAAGTGCACAAGCCTGTTTATCAAGACCTACAGTTGCCGTCATATCCTTTGTAACAATTCCCATAAAATCATAGTCGCGGAGTGTATCAAGAGCGATGAAAATTGTTTCCACGCCGTCATTCTTATATTCATCACCATGAGCCTGTGCAAAAGCCTTTGAACCACGAAGTCCTTCTTCTTCAGCACCTACCGACATTGCGATAACCTCAGTATTTTCAAAACGGATATCGTTATTTCGAAGATAGAGAAGCATTGCCATTGATGCAAATACACCTGTAAGGTCATCAGCAGCACCATCAACAGGTAATTTCCAATTAATAAAGAACATTACCGCAATAAGTGCAGGAATTGCAAGAGCCTGAACAATAATCATAGCGATTTCCGCAGTACGGTTATCAACAAAGAATCCCGCTATTGAAAGCCCCATTGTAATAAGAAGACTTAAAATTGCAGTTACCACAATTGTTGTAACCAATTTTGGTCCGCCAAGATATGTATATCTCCACTCATAAGCAGTATCCATATGACCACCTATGATAATTCTTCTTTTTGTTTCGCCTGAAGCCTTTCTTGTACAAATCACATTACTTGACTCCTCTTTTTTAAAGAATGGGTCAAGAACTTTTTTATAAAAAAGGAATTCGCCCAACAAGAAAAATACCGCGAGGGCAACTAATACAATTGATACAACTCTCAAAACCAATTCCACAGGTTCGGGCATATTAAGTGCAAAACAGAGAATTCCGAAAATTGCTGCAACAAGTGCTAAAAATCCGTCAACCATAACCCAACTCATAAAAGCCTTTGGGCTTAATGTAAATTTTTCTCTTTTTACTTCATCCGCAATAGGAGCCATCAGTTTTTCAATATACTATTGTAAAAAAATTACCGATTATGCACGGCTCAAATATCAGAAGCGTTATCTGATGCAGAAACAGGAACAGCAGAGGCTGCGCGAACTTGCAGCTGAAAAGCAGGAT
>JAZNIQ010000253.1:0-11771 GCA_045577555.1 Candidatus Fimenecus sp. | reverse complement strand
ATAATGTCACTTGCGTTCGAGAGAACGACCGATATGCGAGAGTGGCGGAATCGGCAGACGCGCACGTTTGAGGGGCGTGTGGTAATCCCGTACGGGTTCAAGTCCCGTCTCTCGCACCATATTGAGTATTCATAAGGGATTTGCCTGTGAATACTCAATTTTTTTGCTTAAAATAGAGTTTTGTATATTGTTTAATAGTTTTTATGTATCGTCGCATTCCTTTCGGAGTGCGACTTTTGTTTGTCTTTATACGGGTTTTAGGGCTGTCCCTAACAAGTAGAATTTGTATGCACAAATTCAATGCTTGCTAAGACTTATTCCTACTTTCAATCGTAAAGTGTTCGTTTAGCTTTTTCAAAGATGTTGTTATAGGCAGTCTATTGTGATATAATGATACTACATTATTATAAAGGATGTGAAATGTCTTGTTTAAATTCAGAAAAGGTTGTACAGTTCCGTATCCTGAAAGAATTAACGAAGAATATGAAATAAATGACAACTGTATAGTTGCAAATATAGGTGCTGATAAAATTGAAAACCTATTGTTAGATTTCATAAAGATACACAATGAACCATTATTTTTTATTTTGGAAACCCCTGCAATGATAAATGACGAAACCGAAATAAAATCAGGTGTAGTGGAAAAATTCCATAAAGATGTCTATTATATTGACGGTTGCACTCAGGAAGAAACCTTTGCGATTTTAAACAGAGTCGGCGAACTTCTCATTAATGATGGCTTATCTTCTTTCGGCTTTGGTTGTCATGTTTCACACGATGAAATTATGATTGGCAAATACAATGTTGTTACTATTTATTCACAAGATATCGAAAAATATAATACACTTTTAGAAAAGCACAAAATAAAGCGTGTTGATAAGATTGTAACTGCTTGGGATACTTTTACTCAAAACAATCCGGGCAAGTCAGAAAAAGTTGAAACGGACGGAAAAGATATTTTTGATATACCAAAAATGTTTGAAGATTGGGGAATATATCTTGCTGAACAAAGAGAGGATTAATTTTTTAATCCCTAATGAACACTCGCACCAATAAAAGAGATAACACATCTGTGTTGTCTCTTTTTTATTTTCTTGAACAGATGCTTTTTCTATGCTATAATAAAAAAACAAATTTTTCTGTAATCATAAGGTAAAAAAAGTGGCATTATGATATGACATTACAACTGCGACCTGCCCTCATCCCACGAGGATTCCCTTTTTAGAGCAATAGGCACGGCAATAGATAATAATACTGATTTTTCACTTTATAATAAAAAGAGGGTTAATATTATGAAAAAATTTTTATCAATTATTTTATCATTTATCTTGATTTTGTGTGTTTTGACAACTCCTGCACTTGCTTGTAGTGTGGATGACACTTATGACGATTGTCTCCCCGAATTGCAAAAGCAATTCGTTTATGGTGAAGGTCCTGAAACTGATGGATTTACCATTGATTACAGATATTTCTCACCTGTTGAAGATGGTGACACAACAAAATATCCCCTTGTAATCTGGCTTCACGGTATGGGTGATGGCGCATCCGAGGGATTACAGATTACAAAAAGTGATATTGCTTTTTGGACATCTGATGATTTCCAAAATCGTTTTAAAGACAGCAATGGTGCATTTATTTTAGCACCTCGTTCACTTGAAGAAGAAAGCATTTACTGGAGTGACTCTCTCATCCACCCCTTGCGCGCTACTATTGATGACTTTATCGCAAAAAACAATAACAACATCGATTTAACTCGTATTTATATTGGTGGATATTCAATGGGCGGTAAAATGACACTTAAAATGGCTGTTGCTTATCCCGAAATGTTTGCGGCAATTTTCCCGATTTGTCCTGCCTGGACACCTTCAGCTGAACAGTTAAGCCTTATTTCAGATATTCCCGTATGGATTACAAGCGGTAAACTTGACCCACTTGTAAATTACTTTTTTTCCGTTAAAGTTTTGTGGAAAAATATTGTAGCAACCAACAACTCCCCTACTGATTGTCGTTTTTCATCTCTTACTTTTGTTAAATATCCCAGTGGAAATGCCACTTCAAGTTCACATCATTCCTGGTTTGCGGTAAACCACGATATGTTCAGTTCTGACAACGGCCAATATCCATATATGAAAACTGTCGACGGACTTGGGAACAAAGTAACCCTCACCTATCCTGACGGTATGATTTCTTGGCTTTCAGGATTCAGTAGCAACTACGACGGTGCCGTTGCTACCAATAATGGAAATGATGAAGCACATCAAAGCGGTGAAGGTGTTATGGGAACTATACTCAGTTTTTTTGACAAAATCACCCGATTTATTTGATTTATGATGATATGATAATACAGCCTGCTTGACTAAAATCAAAGCAGGCTGTTTTTTATATTTTATCCCCTGTTATCGCATTAACAACATCTTTAAATATAGCTCTGTGTGTTCCTGAAATGTATTTGTCAGCATGGAGTGAGCCAAAATACCATTTTCTGAATTTGCAGTTTTTTGAAAGCTCTTCAAAATATGCATTCAGAGCACTTACGCGAAATTCAGACGGGTCATTAAGATTTAAAAAGTTTTTAACTTTTAACGGAGGCTCGTGAGTAACAATAATATCAATATCATACCCTGCAACCTCAAGATTTTCCGCACCCTCCAAGAGTTCCTCCTGTGTGGGAATTTCATCTTTTGACCAGGCATTTACATCGCGACGAATATCAACATCGGCACTTTCTCCGCCACCCATAGTGAAAACTTTTCGTCCCTCAATCTCATAAATCTGTCCACGCATAAGGTGATAAAGATTTCCGTAAATCTTATGCACCTTGCCACCTTTCCATTGGCTTATTTCATAATTATTTAAGATGTCAAAATTCTCATGAGTTCCATCTATAAAACAGATATTATACTTTCTTTTACCGAGTGCTATTAAATAATTCTGTTCCGCCTGACTATTATCCCACAAAAATCCGAAATCTCCGCAAATAATAAGGGTATCTCCCTCTTTTAAATTTCTTAACTTAAACCACGACAATCTTTTGTGGTCACCGTGAATATCTCCTGTAATATATATCATTTCTGTTTTCGTTCCTTTAAAAAATTTTTCCTTTTACTTATTGGATATTATTTCTGTTTGTGTTATACTTTATTATATACTATTGTCAGCAATTTTCAAGTAGGTGATTTTTTGAAAAGATTTTTATCGATTTTAATGGTAGCCATAATTATAATATGCTCATTTTCTGTTGGTGCAAGCGCGTCCTTTAACTCTCTTTTAGAAACTGAAGCTGAAATTGTTTTGCTTGTAAATACAGACAATGAAACAGTGATTTTTGATAAAAATGCGGACAAGCGTACTGCCCCCGCATCTCTTACAAAAATTGTCACCTGTATGCTCGTTCTTGAAAACTGCTCGGACCTTTCAACTCCCGTTACCTGTAAACGTGAAAGTCTTAACGGACTTTATGCGCAAAACGCTGCAACAGCAGGTATTCTTGCCGGAGAAACACTCACAGTAAAAGATTTGCTATACTGTCTTATGCTTCCCTCCGCCGCAGATGCCGCAAACATTCTTGCGGATTATATAGGCAATGGAAACTCCGATGATTTTGTTATAATGATGAATGATTTTGTGGCAAAATTAGGTTGTAAAAACACAAAATTTGTCAACCCACACGGTCTTGACGAAAATCCTAATGCCTACACAACAGCCAACGACCTTTACAAAATCACAAAATATGCTTTACAAAATTCTACTTTTAAAGAAATTACAAGCACAGCACGATATGATATTAAACCTACCGAAAAATATGCATATACAAGATACCTTCACAACACTAACAAAATGATGAATGCAGGTATTCCTGACTATTATCACAAAGCTGTAACCGGTGTTAAAACAGGTACTACCGAAAAAGCCGGTCGATGTGTTATTACAACAGCATCACAGGATGGTTACAACTATATGCTTATAGTTATGAATGCTCCTCAATACGATATTGATAATGACGGTGTTGAAGAAAATGTAGCCTTTACAGAAAGCAAAAAGATATACAACTGGGCGTTTGACAATATTGTTCTTACTAAAGTAACAAACACAACAGATGTTGTAACAGTTGTTGATGTTGCTTACAGCAGTAAAGTTGATCATTTAAGACTTGTACCTGCAGAAGAAATCTCTGCGCTTGTTCCTCTTGGAACTGAAACAAGTAGTCTTATCACTCGACCAATTGAGAGTGAAACTCCAAAAATGGCAAAAGCACCTATCAAAAAAGGCGATGTTTTAGGTAAGGCCGAAGTTCTCTATGGAGAAGATGTTGTTGCAACAGTTGACCTTATTGCCGCTGAAGATATTGATTTTAACATTTTTACATTTATTTTCAGTATGATAAAAACTCTTTTTTCTACTACTGTTTTCAAAATTTTACTTGCGATATTTATAGTTTTAGTAATAATCTACATTCTTCTTATAATTCGCAAAAACAGAATTAAGGCAAAACGCAAGAAAATCAGAATGATAAAAGGTTGATTTGATTTATGAAACTTTCTTTGATTGTTCCCTGTTATAATGAGCAGGATAATATTTTTCCATTCTTTAAAGAAACTGTAACTGCACTTCAACAGATGCCCAAGAATATTTCTTCCTTTGAGGTTATTTTCATAAACGATGGCAGTGATGATCAAACTGCTCAACGCTTAAAAGAACTTTACACTTCATATTCTTCCGTGGTTTCAGTTGTTGAGTTTTCAAGAAATTTCGGCAAAGAAGCCGCCATGCTTGCAGGTCTTCGTCATGCAACGGGTGATTTTGTTACCATTATCGATGCAGACTTACAACAGCGCCCTGAAATTATTATTGAAATGGTAAAGCATCTGCTTGAAAATGAAGACTGCGATATGGTTGCGGCTTATCAAAGCCAAAGACGAGAGAGCAAATTTATGTCATTTATGAAAAAATGTTTTTATAAATGCATTAACAAAACAAGCGAAACTGATTTTTATGAAGGTGCAAGTGATTTCCGGACTTTCAGAAAGCGTGTGGCAGAGGCAATTCTCTCTTTGCCTGAATACTATCGTTTTTCAAAAGGTATTTTTTCGTGGATTGGCTTTAACACATATTATATGCCTTATATGGCAGAAGAAAGACATTCCGGCAAGTCGAAATGGTCATTCTTCAAATTTCTTCGATATGCTATTGACGGAATAATTGCTTTTACAACGCTTCCGCTAAAAATTGCAACCGGTGTAGGATTTATAACATTCCTCGGTGCAATCCTTTATATGTTTATAGTTATTGTTCAAAAATTGTTCTTTGGTGTAGATGTACCCGGATATGCAACCATTGTTGTTCTTATACTTTTCCTTGGCGGTCTTCAATTACTTCTTTTAGGCATTGTAGGCGAATATTTGGCACGCACATATATCCAAGGTAAGAATCGACCTGTTTATATTGAAAAACAAGTTTTAAAAGCAAAGGAAAAATCCTTTGATAAGGAATCTGACAATGAATAAACTCATCAATCTTTACAAAAAGCATAGAGAAATCATTCATTATGTTGTTGTTGGGGGGCTTACAACAGTTGTGAGCATGGTGTTGTTTTATGGCAGCACACTTACCTTTCTTAACGGCAATGATGCCCTCCAATTGCAGATTGCGAATGTGATTTCCTGGGTTGGCTCGGTGCTTTTTGCATATATTACAAACCGTGTTTTTGTGTTTGAAAGCAAAAATCCAAAAATTATTAAAGAGCTATTATCTTTTGTCTCATCAAGAGTGCTTACACTCTTTCTTGACATGGGCACAATGTTTGTTCTTTCAACACTTTTACAGATTAATTATAATTTTTCAAAAATTGTTGCTATGGTGTTGGTCACAGTGGGTAATTATGTGATAAGCAAAATTTTTGTTTTTAAAAAATAAAAAAGAGGTGGATATTTATGAATAATGCTATTCCAAGAGCAGAAAAGCCACAGGATGTTGGTGTTTCAGCAAAAGTAGTTAAAGAATTTTTGGATGATGCTGTAAAAAACGGGTATGAATACCATAGTCTAATGATTATCCGTCACGGAAAAGTAGCTGTTGAGTGGTATAATGAACCTTACAATAAAGATACTCCACAAGCCGTGTATTCTGTAAGCAAATCCGTTACATCAACAGCAATTGGATTTGCAATATGCGAAGGTCTTATTACTCTTGACACAAAACTTTTGGATGTTTTTCCTGATTATACGCCTAAAAAGGCAGATGCTCGTTTTGACAAACTCACTGTCAGAAATCTTTTGAGAATGTCCTCCGGCAAACAACCAAGTTTTCTTTCCGACAAAGGAAAGGTTGACTGGATTGAAGATTACATAAATTCTCCTTGGGTTTTTGAGCCCGGTGAAAAGTTCTTATATATTAACGAAAACATATTTATGCTCTCTGCCATTATTAACCGTGTTACAGGTATGAGTATGAGAGAATTTCTTGAGCCACGACTTTTTGTACCTCTCGGAATAGATTTCCCTTTCTGGGAAACAGACCGAAATGGTGTCGAAGCAGGTGGTTGGGGACTCTACCTTAAAACAGAAGATATTGCAAAAATCACACTTTGCTATCAGCAAAAAGGAAAATACAACGGCGTTCAGGTTATTCCTGAAGAATGGACTGTTGAGGCAACCAAAAAGCAAATCGACAATGACTATAACCGCCCTGGCACTGATTCCTCCTTTGGCTATGGCTACTGTTTCTGGAAAAACAGTATTGATGAAGATTCTTTCCGTGCTGACGGCATGTTCTCACAGTTTGGTATCGGTATTCCCGAATATGATGCAACTGTTGTTGTAACTTCTGCTATAACAGATGAAACTGGCTGTCTTGAGTTTTTATTCAACTACTTCCCCAGAGCATTTAAAGAAGTTGACGAAGAAACAAACAATATTGAAAACACTTGTGTTGAGTCCTTATTTGACAGTGACCGTCCTGATATGGAAAACATTATCCGTAACAGATATATCAAATTCCGCAAAAAGATTTTCCTTAATTTAATTGGTTTTCAGTTGAGTGTTCTTCCTATGGCAGTTACATATATGCTTACGGACAAACCGGGAAATATTGATATGGTAAAATTTGATTTTACAGACAAGGAATGCACAATGCAGTGGACTGAAGGTCTTGAAACAAACACCATTATTTTAGGTCTTGACGGAAGATATCGTTACTCAAAAATCACTTTGGGTAATATTGACTTTACTGTTTGTGCAAATGCATTGTGGCTTGATAATGAAAGTCTTCTTGTTACAATTCGACCAATTCAGACAATTGCAAAACGCAATCTGATTTTTGAATTTCATCCAAAAGACAAGGTTATTATGATACCTTCAAGTTCTCCATCCGGCGGTGAAATCTTAAACAACCTCGTTGGTTTTTTTGAACAGATGATTCCAAACAAGTTAATTCTTAACCTGTTCTTAAAAGGAATGTCAGTAGCACCAAAACTTTTAGAGCCAAAACATTATGGTAAATTCATAGAAAAGTAAAAAAAATTACCCCATTTGCATTTTTGCAAATGGGGTTTTACTATCTTATCCTTGGCAAACCGTCTATTAATGCAATATGGTCCGTATAGAATTTACGCGTTTCTTCTGTTTTTCCGTTCATACCTATCACAGTGCCGTGGTCACCCTCAATTGTAGGAAATACATACCACAATCCACGCGATAACTCTTCTGTATCAGCAGTATATTCGACAAAATTATCTCCTGTTGGATATTTTGCAGAAACAACATTCACAAGACCATCATTGGCACACCAACTGTTATCAATGGTAATGGTTGCACTTGCAGATGTATCAGTGTATCTTCCTATCAATGTTGCTAATGGCATAAGCACAACCATTGTTGATGAAATAGGAATCTGATTATTTGAAATTGGTGATTTTTCCGTTGTGCAATAAGCGTATGAGAAATAATACACAGAATCTACCATTTTTATTGTTTTATTAAATTCTGCAGCACCATCGGGAGATAAATCATAAAACGCGTTATCTTTTCCTTCACTGAAATCACCATTCACAAGAGAAATTGTTTCGTCCGTACCTGATTGAATTCCGAAATGTTCAAGCTGGAAATCTATAAGACTGCTGTTGTAAAGATTGCCTATTCCACCGGTTGCAAACAGAACACTCAACGCTGTTTCAATAAGTTTGCCTTTATCAACAACATAAAAGAGTGTTGAACCATTATGTGGTGAAGCTAGAGTTGTGACACTGTTTACAAACTCACCCTTGCCACCTGTGAAAAGTGGTGAGCAGTCCTCTGAACTTGCTTTTTGCTCCGCCTCACTGCCATATTCAAGCAAACTTGTAAGGAGTCTTATTGTGTTTCCACCAAAGGAGTGACCGACAAGGTTTATTTTTCTCATTTGTCCGCCATCGGTTTCTGTTCCCCATTTTTCTACAAGTGCTGTTGTGTATGTTCTGCCAAATCTTGAGTGGCCGTGTTCTTTACTATGAGCCTCACCATAGTCAACAGTTGTACCCGTAAGCTGAGCATACAACTCACAAGCTCTGTCCCATGCACTTGAAAAAGGACCTACCGTTGCTTCAACAACTTTGAACCCTTGTGAACGCAAATAAGCAGAAATGCTACCGGTTGTTGAACCCCAATACGGTGCTACGCTGTTCATTCCTGCAGATTCTCCCCAACCACCCATTCCGTGAACCATTACATAAGTATAATCAATTGGGTCTTCCGTCATTCTTGCCCAAAGTTTTTTGTATCCGCCAAAAGGAATTGGTAAAACCGCGGCTATAATCAAACATATTGTCAATATTACCGCAATTGTCTTCTTTGCACTAAACTTATCATTCTTCATTGCTGAAACCCCACTTTCTTTAACAGTTTCAGGCTTGGTGTAAGTGATTTTCCCCGAGTCTGCACCCGGATTATTATATTGACCCGTTAAAAGGAAATCGGTTGTAACTCCAAAAATCTTGCTCATAGCAATTGCATTTTCAGTATCGGGAACTGCTGTTCCTGTTTCCCACTTTGAAACAGATTGACGGGAAACACCAAGCTGTTCTGCAAGTTCCTCTTGTGAAAGCGATTTTGCCTTTCGCAGTTCAGATATTCTTTCGCCGATATTCATTTTTTCACCTCATGATTAACTGTTATCTTTATTTTAAAAGAAATATTTCAGCTTTTCTACCAACTTTGATTTGAACTTGGTTATTGATGCAAAATTTTATGTAAACTTTGGTTTACTTTTTTTGTGCAAGGCGTTTTTTTGCCGTAAACTCAAGGGTATCAATACGAATGATACTTACAACCGTTGTCAACTTATCCTCAAAAGTAAAGTCCTTATTCACCTGTGTTTTCATAAGTGTTGACAAAGCCACTTTCTTCTCCTCAACATCTTCAACAAGTGTTGCAAGTCCTCTTCCCATAATTGAAGCATACGTAATTCCGTATTTACATGCAACCTCACCCTCAAACGGAGTAATATCGCAACACATTTCAAAAAATACTTTTGGATTTTCTCTTAAAACATCAATTTTTCTGCCTCGTTTTGCACCATGAAGATAGAGTGTGAGTTTATCGTCAATCAATGTATATCCATAATTCATCGGCACAACATAAGGCTCATCACCATCAATCATACCAACATGAACAACTTTTGATTTTTCTAGTATATCAACAATTTCATTTATATCAGTAACCTGTTGCTCTCTGCGCGTCATTCCATTCATAATAACACTCCTTTAAATAAGGCTGAATAACAATTTAAAATAACTTAAAATCATTCGTAGAATTTCTTCAACAAATGTATAAATATGTTGTCCTACTGTTTCAGGACTTACTCCTGTGGGAAGCTCTTCATAATCCTCAATAATTGCTTCACGCTGTGTCTTTTTAATTCCGTATGAATCAATAAGTGTTGTTTCGCCTGTTTCATCATCAACCATATATGCTTTGTAAACAAAATGATTACTGTCAAGACTTACCGTCGCAAATACACCACCGTCTTTTGTATCTCTTGCAAGTGCAGCGCTCTCAAGAATAGGTGGCATAGCATCCTCATTCACACTGTAACGCTTTGTTCCCGCTGTTGACGGTAAAATATGAGTTGTACCGTCAGGATTTACTGCAAAAGTTGTTTGTTCACCATTCCAATACTCTGTAACAGTCTGTGCAACCTGCACTTTTTCACCTTTAACAGGTTCCGTTCTCATATACATATGGTCGTGTCCTGCAAAGACAACATCAATACCCAATTCATCAATAACAGGTAAAAGAAGATTACGCATAATAACTGTATCAGGTTTGTTTATGTTCTTTCCTGCAGAATACAATGCACGATGCATTAACACAATTTTCCACTGTGCATCAGATGAATTCATATCGTTTTTAAGCCAGTTAATCTGAGAAGCGGACATCGGATACATATCATTTGAATTAAGGACCGCAAAATGTGCATCACCCCAGTCAAAAGAGTAATAACATCCCGTTATGGTTGCACTACCCTCTGCCTCACCGATATTAAACATATTATTAAACTTAAACCATTGAAGATTTCCCTCATGGTTACCTGCAATAGGAACAAGAGTTGTGTTCATATTCATAAATTCAAAATTTCTAAAATAACTGTCCCACTCTTCATTAGTACAATCATTTACAAAGTCACCAAGACCTATTGCAAATTCATAGTTAGGCATTATCTTAACTGCAGACTGCAATACTTTAGCTGCGCTCTGGAAATTTTCCTCGTTACTTGCCTGAACATCAGCATACACAATAAAATTTGCCTCATCCTTTGTCTTGCTTGGAGTTGTGAAGTATCCCACATCACTCCACACACCTGTTTTACTGTCACCTACACGGTATTGATATTTTGTGTTTGGTTTAAGGTTATCTGCCTCTGCCTTATGTACATATTTATCCATTGCTTTGTAACTTGTTCCGCTGATAATCTCGGCTTTTGTCAAATCTTTTCCAACAGGGCAAACTTGCACATCGGTCCCCGCATTTTCGTCTGTGTACCAGCAAAAGCCTCTCGCAGTAGAAGAATCACCATTGATTGTAACACTTACTCGTGATACTTCCCCCACCATCGTAGCACTTGCCATAATTGGCAAAGTCATACATAATACAATAATAATTGAAATAACTTTTACAAATGTTTTTTTCATAGCAATCGGTCCTTTCATTATCTCAACGGATATGCGTTACACTCTCATTTTATCAGGATACACAACAACTAGTTATTACTGTTCAATATCATACTTTTTTGACATCGTACTCAAAGCCTGTTCTCTGGTAATCTTACCTGTATTGCAGTCAATCATTACCTGAACGTCCTTGTCCTTCAGGTCATAGAACAACCATGTGATATATGCCAACAGACCGCCTATTGCCGGGATAAGCATAAATATCAACCAAAGCATATTCAACGCATGTGGTGTCTGTGTTACTCCGCTTTGCTCTAACTCCTGGAACGAGCCTACTTCAACTACTTTCCAGCCCACTGATTCAAGACCAAGTATAAACAATCCCAATGCACTGGAAATAGAACCGGTAAGTTTTGCCATAAATGTTTGCACGGCAAAGGTTATTCCCTTTGCTTCAGTACCACTTTTGAAACGACCATATTCTGCACAGTCAGGTGTGAACATAAACATTTCAAGGCTGACCACCGCCAACGGAATTGAACGAATAGTAAAAAGAATTATGTAAACAACAACGTTACCATAACCTATCGCCCATGTTATTACGCTGAGTATAACATATAGCAACAAGCAC
>JAZNIQ010000252.1:0-5290 GCA_045577555.1 Candidatus Fimenecus sp. | reverse complement strand
ACTGTTCTAGAAGGCGGATATGTTGAATGTACTTTTAAAAATGATGAAAAAGGAGATCCTCTTGTAACAAAAGAAGGATTAGTTGCACTTGGTGTTATGAGTCCAGAATTATTTGAAAGTATGAAAGAACAAACTTTAAATATTACAAATATAATTGCTAAAGACTTAAAATCAATTGGTCTTGATTTATGGGACATTAAATTTGAATTTGGATATAACAATGATGAAGTAATATTAATTGATGAAATTGCATCAGGTAATATGCGAGTTTATAAAGATGGTAAGTATATTGACCCAATGACACTTTCTGAACTTTTCTTCGCATAAGAGGTATAACACATGGGTGGTTTTTTTGGTGCAGTCAGCAAAAATGATACAGTTTTAGATGTGTTTTTTGGAACTGACTATCACTCTCACCTTGGTACTCGTCGTGGTGGCATGGCTGCATATGATGATAACAAAGGATTACAACGAAAAATTCATAAAATAGAAAATTCACCATTCAGAACAAAATTTGAGAATGTTTCAAATCAGATGAAGGGTAATTCTGCAATTGGTTGCATCAGTGATTCAGATGCACAACCTTTGCTTGTACGTTCAAAACTTGGCTTGTATGCAATTTGTATTATCGGTTTAATCAACAATAAGGAAAAACTTGTTGAGGATTATCTTTTTGCAAATGGTGGTCATTTTGGTGCTATGACTAATGATGGTATCAATGCAACAGAACTTGTTGCCGCAATGATAAACCAGAAAGATAATTTCGCTGATGGTATTACATATGCACAAAGTTTAATTGAAGGTACTGCTTCAATTATGATTCTCACTAACAGAGGTTCTATCATTGTTGCCCGTGACCGTTTGGGTCGAATTCCTGTTTTGATCGGTAAACGAGATGATGGGTACTGCGTTTCTTTTGAAGATTTTGCATATAAAAAACTTGATTATGCAGATTATAAGGAACTCGGTCCTGGTGAAATTGTTGAACTTACTGCAGATTCATTAAAAGTATTAAGAGAAGCAGGAAAAGATATGAAAATCTGTGCTTTTCTTTGGTCATATTATGGTTATTCAACATCATGCTATGAAGGTGTGAATGTTGAAGTTATGCGTTATAAAAATGGACAAATTATGGCTAGAACTGATAAAGAAAATGCTGTTGCACAAGATATTGATTATGTAAGTGGTGTTCCGGATTCAGGTACCCCTCATGCAATAGGTTATGCAAACGAAAGCGGAATTCAATTTGCTCGTCCATTTATTAAGTATACTCCGACTTGGTCGAGAAGTTTCACACCATCAAATCAAAGTGAACGAAACAGAGTTGCAAAAATGAAACAAATTCCTGTTCATGACTTGATTAAAGATAAAAAATTACTTTTTGTTGATGATAGTATTGTAAGAGGTACTCAACTTCGTGAAACTGTTGAATTCCTTTACGAGAATGGTGCGAAAGAAGTTCATATCCGTTCTGCTTGTCCACCAATTATGTATGGATGTAAATACCTTAATTTTTCCCGTGCAACATCTGATATGGAGCTTATAGCACGAAGCACTATTGTTGAATTGGAAGGTGAAGATGGATTAAATTATATCAATGAATATATTGATTCTTCTTCTGAACGTGGAAAAAAATTAAGAAATGCAATTTGTAATAAACTACATTTTACATCTCTCGAATTTCAATCAATTGACGGTATTATAAAAGCTATCGGACTTCCTGCTGATAAGATTTGTACTTATTGCTGGAATGGTGAAGGCTGATTTTAATTTAAAAATTTATTCTTCAAAAGGAGAACTAAAATGAAAAATTCTATGTCAGAAAGCTATGCAGCAGCTGGTGTTGATATTACTGCAGGTTATAAAGCTGTTGAGCTTATGAAAAAACATGTTGCAAGAACTCGTAATGAGGGTTCTGTGGATGATGTAGGAGGTTTTGGTGGATGCTTTGATTTAAGTTGTGTTACTGGAATGGAGCATCCTATTTCTGTTTCTGGTACTGACGGATGCGGTACTAAAGTTAAATTAGCTATTCTTATGGATAAACACGATACAATCGGTATTGACGCAGTTGCCATGTGTGTAAATGATATTATCTGTGTTGGAGCAAAACCCTTATATTTTCTTGACTATATCGCATGTGGCAAAAATGTTCCAGAAAAAATTGCAGAAATTGTTAGTGGTGTTGCTGAGGGTTGCGTTCAGTCGGGTGCTGCACTTATTGGTGGTGAAACCGCAGAACATCCTGGTTTGATGCCAATAGAAGATTATGACCTTGCAGGATTTGCAGTTGGTGTAGTAGATAAACCTAAAATGATTGATAACAGTAAGATGGTTGCAGGGGATGTAGTTATTGCTCTTCCCTCAACTGGTATTCATTCTAATGGTTTTAGCTTGTGCCGTAAAGTTTTTGATATTGATAACAATAATCCTGAACTTTATGTAGAACGTGAAGAATTGGACGGAAAGAGTATCGCTGAAGCTTTACTGGTTCCTACAAAGATTTATGTTAAACCTGTACTTGCTCTCATTGAAAAAGTTAATGTAAAAGGAATTTCTCATATTACAGGTGGTGGCTTCTACGAAAATATTCCGCGTTCAATTCCGGATGGTTTGTGTGCAAAAATAGATAAGTCCGCTGTCAAGGTTCTTCCTATCTTTGATGTTATTGCTAAATGGGGAAATATTCCTGAGCGTGATATGTATAATACATACAATATGGGCGTTGGTATGAGTATAGTAGTTCCTGCAAATAAAGTAGAGCTTTCTCT
Source organism: Candidatus Fimenecus sp. (assembly GCA_045577555.1). Classification (GTDB taxonomy): domain Bacteria; phylum Bacillota; class Clostridia; order Oscillospirales; family Acutalibacteraceae; genus Fimenecus. The sequence continues at coordinate 2,519 of JAZNIQ010000252.1, read as the reverse complement.
TTCTATTCTAAGAGAAAACGGCATAGATGCCTATGTAATTGGTGAAATTATTGAAGGCGATGAGAAGGTGCTTTTATAATGTATAAGAGAATAGTTGTTCTTGTTTCAGGTGGAGGCACCAATCTTCAGGCACTTATTGATGCACAGAACAGGGGAGAGTTAGGAAATGGTAGAATTACCTGTGTAATTGCTTCAAAAGCTGATGCATATGCTCTTACTCGTGCCGAAACAAATGGAATTAAAACAAGAACTCTTATCAGAAAAGATTATTCTGATATTGCGTCATATAGTTGTGCTATGAGAGACATTCTCATAGAGGAAAATGCAGACCTAATTGTTTATGCAGGATTTATGACTATTCTTGATGAAAATGTTTGTGATACTTTTCATAATAAAATGATTAATGTGCATCCTGCACTTATTCCATCATTTTGCGGAAAAGGTTTTTATGGATTGCATGTTCATGAAGAAGCCCTAAAAAAAGGTGTTAAGGTATCAGGTGCTACCGTTCATTTTGTGACTGCTGAATGTGATGCAGGTCCAATTATACTGCAAAAGGCAGTTGAGGTTATGAATGGTGATACACCTGAATTATTACAGAAAAGAATAATGAAAGAAGCTGAGTGGATAATTTTACCGAAAGCTGTTCAACTTTTCTGTGATGATAAAATTGTTGTTGAAAACGGTAAAACATTTATTAAATAATCGGAGGTTATTCAAATGGAAATCAAGTCACTTGAATGTGAACTTAATTCACTTCCTTACCATGGTAGAGGTATCATTATTGGTAAAAGTGCTGATGGTAAGAAAGCAATTACTGCTTACTTTATTATGGGCAGAAGCGTGAACAGTCGTAATAGAGTTTTTGTTGCAGAAGGAGATGCAATGCGTACAAAAGCTTTTGATGAATCAAAGATGACTGACCCTCATCTTATTATCTATTATCCAGTTAGAGTCCTTGGTAATAAAACAATTGTTACAAATGGCGACCAAACAGATACAATTTATGAACTTATGGATAATCAGATGACATTTGAACAGGCTCTCCGTACTCGTGAATTTGAGGATGATGCTCCCAACTATACACCTCGAATTTCAGGTATTATTCATCACGAAAATGGTGAAATGAATTATGCAATGTCTATTTTAAAATCAGCTGATGGTGATGGCAGTTCTTGTCAAAGATATACATATGCATACTCTAATCCAATTTCAGGTAAAGCTAAGTTCATCCATACGTATAAATGTGATGGTAATCCACTTCCAAGTTTTGAAGGTGAACCCAAAACTCTTGAACTTCCTGATGTTGATATTGATACATTAACTGATATTATTTGGAAAAATCTTAATGAAGATAATAAGGTTTCTCTTTTTGTAAGGTATATTGACCTTGAAACAGGTAGTTTTGATTCAAGAATTGTTAATAAGAATGTATAAGGAGATTAAAAATGAAAGAATTTGAACTTAAATATGGTTGTAATCCCAACCAAAAACCATCAAAAATTTATATGGAAGATGGTTCAGAACTTCCAATTGAAATTCTTAATGGTAGACCAGGATTCATCAATTTCCTTGATGCATTCAATTCATGGCAACTTGTAAAAGAAATTAAAGATATTCTCGGTATGCCTGCAGCAACATCTTTTAAACATGTTAGCCCAACATCTGCAGCAGTTGGTGTTAAACTCCCTGAGTCACTCAAAAAAGCTTGTTTTGTTGATGATATTGAATACCTTGATGATTCTCCTTTAGCGTGCGCTTATGCAAGAGCAAGAGGTACTGACAGAATGTCCTCATTTGGTGACTGGATTGCGCTCAGTGATGAGTGTGATGTAACTACTGCGAAACTTGTTGCTCGTGAAGTTTCTGATGGTATTATTGCTCCTGGCTATTCAGCTGATGCTCTTGAAATCCTTAAGGGCAAGAGAAACGGAAACTATAATATTGTAAAAATTGATGCAAATTATGTTCCAGCTATTCAGGAAAAGAAACAAGTTTTTGGTATTACCTTTGAACAGGGAAGAAATAATTTCATAATTGATGAAGAACTTCTTTCAAATATGGTTACTGAAAATAAAGAATTACCTGAGGAAGCAAAACGTGACCTTATAATTGCACTTATTACACTTAAATATACACAGTCTAACTCTGTTTGCTATGCATATGATGGACAGGCTATCGGCGTTGGTGCAGGTCAACAGTCACGAATTCATTGTACAAGACTTGCAGGTACAAAAGCTGATACATGGCATCTTCGTCAACATCCAAAAGTTCTTGATCTCCCGTTCCGTGATGATATTCGACGTCCTGATAGAGATAATGTTATTGATGGTTATATTAATAAGAATGAAGAAGATGTTTGTGCAGATGGTATTTGGCAGAAATACTTTAAAACTCAGCCTGAACCTCTCACAGCAGATGAAGCAAGAGAATATCTTGATACAATTACAGGTGTTTCAGTTGGTTCAGATGCTTTCTTCCCATTTAGCGATAACATTGAAAGAGCTCGTAAGAGTAAG
>JAZNIQ010000251.1:0-3867 GCA_045577555.1 Candidatus Fimenecus sp. | reverse complement strand
GTTGATTTATGACATTGTCTTCCTAAGACCGCTTGGCCTCCGACTTGGTATGGGTGGCGGACATGATGAACGTGAGCAAACACTTAACCAGTTGCTTGTTGAAATGGATGGCTTTGGTGCAAATGATGGCGTAATTGTTATTGCCGCAACAAACCGTCCCGATATTCTTGACCCTGCACTTCTTCGTCCGGGCAGATTTGACCGTCAGGTAACTGTCGGTTATCCTGACGTTAAGGGCAGAGAGGAAATTCTTCATGTTCATGCAAAAAATAAGCCTTTAGCACCCGATGTTGACCTTCATCAGATTGCAGCAACAACTGTTGGTTTTACAGGTGCTGACCTTGAAAATCTTCTTAATGAAGCAGCACTTCTTGCAGCAAAACGTAAGCTTATGGCTATCACAATGGCCGAGATTGAAGAAGCAACAATGAAAGTTGTAGTTGGTAGTGAAAAGAAATCTCGCAAGATTACTGATAAAGATAAAAAGATTACAGCATATCATGAAGCAGGTCATGCAATTTCTTCATATTATCTTGAAAATCAAGACCCTGTTACTCACATTTCAATTGTACCTCGTGGTATGGCTGCAGGTTTCACACTCTACACACCTGAACAAGATAAAACTCATATGATGAAGTCAAGAATGCTTGACGATATAGTTTCTCTTTTGGGTGGCCGAGTTGCAGAGCAAATCATATTCAATGATATTTCAACAGGTGCGTCAAATGATATTCAGCGTGCTACTGAAATTGCAAGAAATATGATTACAAAATATGGTATGAGTGAAAAGTTAGGACCAATTGCATTCGGTTCAGATAATGACGAAGTTTTCCTTGGAAAAAATTATACTCATACAAGAAATTACTCTGAAAATAAAGCAGCAGTAATTGATGAGGAAGTTGAACGAATAGTAAATAATGCTTACAAGAGAACAGAGTCAATTCTTAATGAGCATATTGACCAGCTTCATCTTGTTTCGGAAGCACTTATCAAGCTTGAAAAAATTGATAAAGAGCAGTTTGAATCTCTTATGGAAACAGGCATACTGCCACAAGAAAATACTGTGGAAACTGAAGAAATTAAAGTATCTGAAACTGTTGAAAATACAGAAATAACAGAGAATACAGATAATGTATAATTTTGCATAAAATAAAAAGGCAACAGAGTATTAAATCTGTTGCTTTTTTTATCATTTTAAAGTTGATTTTTAAGCGTGTTTATTATAAAATAGATGAAAATAATTTTATACACTGAAGTAGTGTAATGTGATTAGTGTGAAATTTGGAGTGAAAAAACGATGCAACTTAATGGTTCAGAAATTTTAACTGAAGTTTTAATTGAACAGGGAGTTGACACCGTTTTCGGTTATCCCGGCGGTGCAGTTCTTAATATTTATGATGCTCTTTATAAGTACAGTGATAAAATTAAGCACATCCTTACAGCTCATGAGCAAGGCGCTTCTCACGCGGCTGACGGATATGCAAGAGCAACAGGTAAAACCGGTGTGTGTATTGCAACAAGCGGTCCAGGTGCTACTAACCTTGTAACAGGTATTGCAACTGCTTATATGGATAGCGTTCCAATGGTTGTAATTACAGGTAATGTTGGTAAAGGGCTTATTGGTCGTGATGCTTTCCAAGAAGTATATATTACAGGTATCACAATGCCTATTACAAAGCATAATTTTATGGTTCAGGATGTAAATGAACTTGCTGATACAATCCGTGAGGCGTTTCGTATTGCAAATACTGGTCGTAAAGGACCTGTTCTTATTGATATAACCAAGGATGTTACTGCGGCAGTAACAGAATTTGAAAATAAACCGAAGATCGAAATCGAAGATGATACTGTAATCAATAATGACGAGCTTAAAAAAGTTGCAGAAGTTATTAATAAAGCAAAGAAACCCGTTGTAATGTTCGGTGGTGGTGTTGTTTCTTCAAACGCATCAGAACTTGCATTGGAACTTGTGGAAAAAGCAAATATTCCGTCTTGTCATACACTTATGGCTGCAGGTGTAATAGGTTACAATAACCCACTCAATTTAGGTCTCCTTGGTATGCACGGTAGTTATGTAACAAACAAAGCGGTTGATGATGCCGATGTACTCATAGCAATTGGCACTCGTTTTTCTGACCGTGTTGCACTTGATACCAACGATTTTGCAAAGAAAGCAACAATTATCCAAATTGATATTGACCTTAGTGAAATCAATAAAAATGTTTCCGTTGACCACTATGTAATCGGTGATGTTAAAACTGTTCTTCAAAATCTTTTACCTCTTGTTAAAAAAGGTGACAGAACAGATTGGCTTAAAATTCTTGATGAGTATAAAGGTGTGGATTATGCACCACAGGACGATGATTCACAGATTTTACCACACCAGTTGATCGGTTCAATCTGTGAAATGGCAGGGGAAGATACTGTTGTTGTTACTGATGTTGGTCAACATCAAATGTGGTCTGCACAGTATGTTCATCATATCAATCCAAGAGGTTTCTTAACAAGCGGTGGTTTGGGAACAATGGGTTATGGCTACGGTGCCGCAATTGGTGCTAAAGTTGCTTTGGGTGATAGCAAAAAGGTTATCCACATCACAGGTGACGGCTCATTCCATATGAATCTCAATGAGGCTTGTACTGCAGTAAGTTACAATCTTCCGGTTATTACTGTTATTATGAATAATAAGGTTTTGGGTATGGTTCGTCAATGGCAGCGTTGCTTTTACGGTAAGCGTTTTTCAGAAACTGACCCACACCGAAGAACCGATTTTGTAAAACTTGCAGAAGGCTTTGGTGCAAAGGGATACTATGCTGAAACAATAGCACAGTTTAAAGATGCTTTTGCAGATGCGCTTAAACAAAATGGTCCTGTATGGATTGAATGTGCTATTGATAAGGATGAAAAAGTATTACCTATGATTCCTGCAGGAAAAACTGTTAACGACATTATGATGGGTGACTGTGAAACCTGCCCAATGCAATGCGAAAACAAAAAATAAATTATAGAATGGCGGGGGTAAGATCCCGCCATTTTTATGTTACTGATAAAAAAACTCCCTTGAAATCTCAAGGGAGTAATTTTTATGTAATCTAATTAGTTATTGATGAACTTGTCTTCTTCATTGTTCCAACTGTAAAGTTTTCTAACTTCTTCACCAACTTGTTCTGCAGGATGTTCAGCTGCAAGTTTTCTCATAGCCTTAAAGTGTACCTGACGGCCTGCTGAAGACATATCAAGCAAGAATTCTTTAGCAAATGAACCGTCCTGGATGTCAGAAAGAACTTTCTTCATAGCTTTCTTTGTTTCGTCAGTAATGATTTTTGGACCTGTGATGTAGTCACCGTATTCAGCAGTATTTGAGATTGAATATCTCATACCTGCAAAACCGCTCTGATAAATAAGGTCAACGATAAGTTTCATTTCGTGGATACATTCAAAGTAAGCGTTTCTTGGGTCATAACCAGCTTCGCAAAGTGTTTCAAAAGCTGCCTGCATAAGTGCACAAACACCACCGCAAAGAACTGCCTGTTCACCGAAAAGGTCTGTTTCTGTTTCTGTTCTGAAATCTGTTTCAAGAACACCTGCACGAGCACCACCGATAGCAAGTGCATATGCAAGAGCCTTGTCAAGAGCCTTACCTGAAGCGTCCTGATGAACAGCAACAAGACAAGGAACACCTTTACCTGCCTGATATTCTGAACGAACTGTATGACCGGGTCCCTTTGGAGCAATCATAGTAACATCAACGAATGATGGAGGAGTAATGCAACCAAAATGAACATTAAAACCGTGAGCAAACATAAGCATATCGCCGTCTTTAAGGTTTGGCTCAATATCTTTCTTATACATATCTGCCTGTAATTC
>JAZNIQ010000250.1:0-10391 GCA_045577555.1 Candidatus Fimenecus sp. | reverse complement strand
ATTGCACTTCTCTTTGCAATTCTTAAAGTTACACCCGCACCGTTTGTAATATTCGATGAGGTTGAGGCAGCTCTTGACGATGTCAATGTTGTCCGTTATGCGCAGTATGTGAGAAGAATGACAAAAAATACACAATTCATTCTTATTACTCACCGTCGCGGCACAATGGAAGAAGCCGATATGCTTTACGGTGTTACAATGCAGGAAGAAGGCGTTTCAAAAATTCTTGAACTCAAAACTGCAGAATTAGCCAGAAAATTAGGATTGGCATAACAATGTAGGTGAATTACTATGGGAATTTTCAAAAAAATAAATTTTGGACTTACAAAAACAAGAAATAAAATGGCAGGCGCTATTGACGATATGCTCGATAGTTTCGACGAGGTAACAGACGATCTTTACACAGAACTTGAAGAGATTCTCGTTATGGGTGACGTTGGTGTTACTACTGCTGTTGAAATCACAGAAAGACTCCGTGACGAAGTTGCAAAAGGTAAAATCAAAGGCGCAGACGCTATCCGTCAGCAGATTAAAGAAATTGTTGCAGAGATGCTTTATGGTGGCGAGGATATGGGTCTTATTACAGTTCCATCAATCATTCTTGTAATCGGTGTTAATGGTGTTGGTAAAACAACAACAATCGGCAAAATGGCGGCTATGTATAAGGCACAGGGCAAGAGTGTTATTCTTGGTGCAGCAGATACCTTCCGTGCTGCTGCTATTGACCAACTGCAAATCTGGGCTGACCGTGCAGATGTTGACATTATCAAACATAAAGAGGGAGCTGACCCTGCAGCAGTAGTTTTTGATACTATTAATGCGGCAAAGGCAAGAGATAGTGAGATTATCATTATTGACACCGCTGGTCGTCTTCACAATAAGAAAAATCTTATGGACGAGCTTAATAAGATTTATCGTGTTATTGACCGTGAGTTGCCATATTCTGACCGTGAGGTTTTGTTGGTGCTTGATTCTACTACAGGTCAGAATGCAGTTAACCAGGCGCGCGAATTTAAATCGGTTGCTGATATTACAGGCATTGTACTTACTAAACTTGATGGTACTGCTCGTGGTGGTGTTGTGTTGGCAATTAAAAATGAGCTTGGAATACCCGTTAAGTTCATCGGTGTTGGTGAGCAGATTGACGACTTACAACCATTTAAACCATCAGCTTTTGCAGATGGACTGTTTGATAAGATAGACTACAAGGAAGAGGAGGATATTCAACTTGAAATTACAGAAAAGATTAGCGAAGAATATGAAAATGCTGACGAAAGTATTTTACAAAAAGAAGAACTCTCCCTTGAAGACGGTGGTAGCGTTGAAACAGATACCGAAACAGATGGTGAAGGATACGAACAGGAAGAAAAGATAGAAAACGAACCAGAACAAAAAGAAAAGAAAAAGAGGGGTTTCTTTGGATTTTTTAATCGCAACTCATAATATGAAAAAACAAGCGGAATTGCAAAGAATATTGTCACCGCTTGGTATAAATGTTTTAACTGCAGATATGGCAGGAATTGAACTTTCTGATGTTGATGAAACAGGAGAAACTTTTGAAGAAAATGCTTTCTTAAAAGCTGATAGTGGTTGTAGGGAAAGCGGTATGGTTTGTGTTGCCGATGATTCAGGTCTTATGGTCGATTTTCTTGATGGCGCACCGGGTGTTTATTCTGCACGTTTTGGCGGTGAACACGGAAATGATGCAAAAAACAATGAAAAATTGTTAAATCTTATGAAAGAAGTTCCCGACGAGGAAAGAACAGCACGATTTGTAAGTTGTGTATGTTGTTGCTTCCCGGATGGCAGAAGTTTTACCGTACGTGGTACTTGTGAAGGTGTTATTGCACACGAAGTACACGGCAACGGCGGTTTTGGTTATGACCCATTATTCCTTGTAGGTGACAAGACATTCGGTGAGCTTTCAGCAGAAGAAAAAGATAAAGTAAGCCACAGAGGTAACGCTTTAAGAAAATTTGTAGAAGAATTACCAAAATATTTAGGAGAAATCAAATGACAAGTAAAGAAAGAGCATATTGGAGAGGTCAGGCAAACTCACTTCCCGCATTATTTCAGGTTGGCAAGGGCGGAATTTCAGATGCCCTCATTAAGCAGACGGATGATGCACTTAAAGCACGCGAACTTATAAAAATTAAAGTGCTTTTGGAAACAAGTCCTGAAAGACCAAAAGAAATCGCACAAAAACTTGCTGAGGCAACTAACAGTGATTGTGTTGGTGTAATTGGCGGAAGTATGATTTTTTACAGATACAATCCCGAACTTCATAAAGATGAAAAGAAGGCGAAGAGAAGATGAAAATAGGTATTTTCGGTGGAACATTCAACCCACCTCATAAGGGACATACAAGAATGATTGACAGAATGTCAGCAGAATTGGAATTGGATAAAGTTATTATTATTCCAAATAAAATTCCTACACACAAGCGTTGTGATGACCTTGCTGATAACCATCACAGAGTTGCCATGTGCGAGATTGCTTTTAAAAATCCAAAATATGAAATCAGCACAATGGAAATGGACAGGGATACTGACAGTTATACAATCTTTACTGTAAATGAATTACAGAAAAAATATCCTAACGATGAGTTGTATTTGATTATTGGTTCGGATATGTTCCTTATTTTCCATAAATGGTATAAACACAAGGATTTGCTTGAAAAATGTGTGATTTGTGTAGCATCCCGTGACAACGATGAGAATATTCAGAAACTCCGTGCCTATGCATTTGAACAGTTAGGTGTTTATATGCCTGAATTGGATGCAAAGCATATACATATTTCACTTCTTGATGCTTATGAGGTAAGTTCAAGTGAAATAAGGGAAAGAATAAATCAGGAAAAGAGTCTTTACGGACTTGTTGACCCCGAAATCATCGAATATATGGAGAATAACAAACTCTATGGATACAGAAAGAAACGCTGAATTTCTTGAAATATTAAAAACGCGGTTAACGCCACAACGACTTTACCATTCAATTTGTGTTGCCGAGCAGGCAGAACGCCTTGCTGTTATTTTTGGCGGTGACAGAGAAAAATCATATACAGCAGGACTTATTCACGATATTATGCGGTACGAACCTGCAGAAAAAATGATTGAAATGATTGAATGCGACGGACAAATACTTAGCGAAAGTGAAAAAAACATTACAGTTACGCTACATGCCGTAGCAGGTGAAGTGTATTTGCGAAAAGTACTTGGTGTAACAGATAAAGAAATACTTTCAGCTGTCCGTTATCACACAACGGGTAAAGAGAATATGTCACTTCTGGAAAAAATTATTTATGTGGCAGATTTAACATCAGAAGACCGTGAATATCCCGATGTAAAAGAGGTCAGAGTAATGGCAGAGGAAAGTTTAGAAAAAACTTGTTTACGAGGACTTTCCTTTACAATAGAGGACAATGCAAGAAGGTGCAGACCAATTCATCTTGATACGGTTAAAGCATATAACTATCTTGCAGAAAGGATTAACAAATAGATGGAAAGAACAGAACTTATGAAAAACATTGTTGCCACTCTTGATAACAAAAAGGCAACTAATATAAAATCGCTTGAGATAACAGAACTTACATCAGTTGCAGACTATTTTGTGATTGCAACAGGTACTTCAGGTACTCATATCCGTGCTCTTTCAGACGAGGTCCAGGATTCTCTTACAAAGCAGGGTGTTGAACCAAGAAATGTTGAGGGAAAATCAACGGGCTGGATTTTACTTGACTATGGTACAGTAGTTGTTCATCTTTTCACTCCGGACCAGAGAGAAACCTATAGTCTTGAACATCTCTGGGGTGATGCAAAAGAATTCGACATCAGTTCAATAATTACAGCATAATAAAACAGAAAATCTCTTTAAAGAAGGTTATATATATGAATTACGATTTTAAAGCCACCGAACAAAAGTGGCAACAGAAATGGGAAGAAGCTAAGGTTTTTGAGGCTCAGGATAATTCTGACAAACCTAAATTCTATGGTCTTGTTGAGTTTCCATACCCATCAGGTGCAGGTATGCACGTTGGTCATATTAAAGCTTACAGCGGTCTTGAAGTAGTATCAAGAAAAAGAAGACTTGAGGGTTACAATGTACTTTTCCCAATCGGTTTTGATGCATACGGTCTTCCAACCGAAAACTATGCAATCAAAACAGGTATTCATCCAAGAAAAGTTACTGATATGAATATAGAAAAGTTCACAAGTCAGTTAAAGCGTGTTGGTTTCTCATTTGACTATTCAAGAGTAGTTGATACAACAGAGGACAAATATTATAAATGGACACAGTGGATTTTCCTTAAGATGTTTGAAAATGGACTTGCTTTCCGTGATAAAACTCTTGTTAACTATTGTCCATCTTGTAAAGTTGTTCTTTCAAACGAAGACTCACAGGGTGGTAAGTGCGATATCTGCCATAGTGACGTTGTTCAGAAGTCAAAGGACGTTTGGTATTTGAGAATCACAGAGTATGCGGATAAGCTTCTTGAAGGTCTTAATGATGTTGATTATCTTCCAAATATCAAGCTTCAGCAGGTAAACTGGATTGGTAAGTCAAGAGGTGCTTTCGTAAACTTTAATCTTAACGAAATTCCTGAAGAATTAAAGATTTATACAACTCGTCCAGATACTCTTTTCGGCGTAACATTTATGGTTATGGCACCAGAGCATCCGATTATCGATAAGTATGCTGATAAGATTTCTAATATGGATGAAATCCTTGCATACAGAACAGAATGCGCAAAGAAAACAGAGTTTGAGCGTACACAACTTGTAAAAGATAAAACAGGCGTTAAAATTGCAGGTATTACTGCAAAGAATCCTGTAAATGGTAAGGATATTCCGATTTACATATCTGACTATGTTATGATGGGATATGGTACAGGTGCTATTATGGCTGTGCCTGCACACGATGACCGTGACTATGATTTTGCAAAGAAATTCGGTATCGACATTATTGAGGTTATCAAGGGTGGAAACATCGATGAAGCGGCTTATGCTGGCGATGGTGAAATGGTCAATTCTGATTTTCTTAACGGTATTGATAATAAAAAAGATTCAATCGCAAAGATGATTGACTTCTTACAGGAAAAAGGTATCGGTGAAGGCGGCGTTCAGTACAAGATGAAAGACTGGGCATTCAACCGTCAGCGTTATTGGGGTGAGCCAATTCCGATTGTTCATTGCGACAAGTGCGGAATGGTTGCTGTGCCTTATGAGAAATTGCCATTAAGACTTCCTGATGTGGAGAATTTTGCTCCCGGTACAGATGGCGAAAGTCCACTCGCAAAGATTGATTCCTATGTGAACTGTAAGTGCCCGAAATGCGGTGGTGACGCAAAGCGTGAAACCGATACAATGCCACAGTGGGCAGGTTCATCATGGTATTTCTTAAGATATATCGACCCACATAATGACGAGTGCCTTGCAGATATGGATAAGCTTAACTATTGGATGCCTGTTGACTGGTATAACGGTGGTATGGAACATGTTACACGTCACTTAATTTATTCTCGTTTCTGGCACAAGTTCCTTTATGACATCGGTGCAGTGCCGTGTGAAGAACCATATGCAAAGAGAACTGCACAGGGACTTATTTTAGGTCCTGATGGTGTTAAAATGAGTAAATCACGTGGTAATGTTATTGACCCTAATGAAGTTGTTGATGTGTTTGGTGCAGACGTTCTTCGTACTTATGTGCTCTTTATGGGTGACTATGAACAAGCTGCTCCTTGGTCAGAAAATTCAGTTAAGGGCTGTAAGAGATTTGTTGACAGAATCTGGAATCTTCAGGAAATTCTTGTAGATGGTGATGAATTCTCTAAAGAACTTTCATCTTCATTCCATAAGACAATTAAAAAGGTAACAGAAGATATTGAAACTCTTAAATATAATACTGCAATTGCAGCACTTATGACATTGCTCAATGCAATTTACACAAAAGGTTCAATTAATAAGGCAGAGCTCAAAGCACTTCTTCTCCTTGTTAACCCATTTGCACCTCATGTTACAGAAGAAATGTGGGAAATTTGTGGTTACGGTGAGATGATGGCTGCTGATGGTGTATGGCCAACATATGATGAGGCAAAGTGCATTGATGAAACAATTGAAATTGTTGTTCAGATTAACGGCAAAATCCGTGCAAAACTCAATGTACCTGCTGAAATCCAGCCGGCAGATGCAGTGTCAATGGCAAAAGCAGACGAAAAAGTTGCTACAGAACTTGCGGGTAAAAATATTATTAAAGAAATTTACGTTAAAGGTAAACTTGTAAATATTGTTGCAAAATAATAAATAATGGGTAAGGCGGGGTCTTGGCTCCGCCATCATTTTTAAAGGTGATTTTATGTTCATTTGTCCTATTTGTAAGGAAAAACTGAATAAAACAGAAAAAACCTATTGTTGTGTAAAAAATCATTCCTTTGATATTGCAAAACAAGGGTATGTGAATTTGCTTCCCGTTAATAAAAAACATTCCGATAACCCAGGGGATTCCAAAGAAATGGTTCTTTCTCGTCGAGGATTTCTCGAAAGTGGTTTTTATGATTGTTTTACAGACAAATTGTGTGAAATAATAAACTCTCTATTCATGGATAAAGAAATAATAACTGTTGCTGACTGTGGTTGCGGTGAGGGATATTATGACGGTAAGTTAGAAAATCTGAATTGCGACTTTGAACTTTTTGGGTTTGATATTTCAAAAGAAGCCGTAAGATGCGCGTCAGCAAAGTATAAAAGATATAACTATGCTGTCGGAAGTTGCTTTGATATGCCACTGATAACTGACTCGTTTGACCTTGCGCTAAACATTTTTGCTCCTATGGTGGAAAGTGAAATATCAAGAATTCTTAAAAAAGACGGATATATGATTTATGCTGTGCCTGGCAGAAGTCATTTGATGGGTCTTAAAAATCTTATTTACGAAAACGCATATGAAAATGAAGAAAAAGAAACTCGATATGATGGTTTTGATTATGTCAATAGAATTTCAGTAATAGATGAAATCACGGTTAATGGTGAAATGGGAATAAAGTTATTTAAAATGACTCCCTATTATTTTAAAACCGAATTAGGTGCAGAAGACAAAATACAAAAAAACAACGGATTTACGACAGAAATCCATTTTGATTTTTTAATATACAGAAAAAAATAACGGTAGATTACTCTACCGTTTCTTTTATGTTTTTAGTTGCAATTTTATAAGCTTCTTCCGTTGCCAGACTCAATTTTGTAACCATATATTCATTTGTAGGAATACAATAAATTGAGTCGTTTTTTGTTGGTAATTCAAAACAGTCAACACCTTTTAAATGACCAAATTCGTACTCAATATGCAGACTGTAAAGTGATGATACAGGCTTATGAATTCTATAATCCTGACCATTGTAATTTCCTGTCAGTACAAAACCGTTTTCAAGGTCGTGGGTAACAGTTGCTTTACCAAGGTTAAAATATTTATAAACTCCGGGGAACCCGTAGGTCTGAACTTCGTCAGAATAGTTGTAAGTACCGTCAAGAAGCTCTTTCCTAACATTTTCTCTTTGCCACTTATACCAATCAGGAATATGTGAAAATTCAGTTTCACCTTGGAGTGCCTTAAGTTCACCTAATTCCGTCATTTCCCAGGTTTTTCCACACTCATTACAAGTAAGAGAAATACCGTTGCTTGATGTCTTACCCTCTGTCATACAGTGTGGGCATTGGTACAGGATTTTATGTAAACCGTGTGCACGATATTTTTCAGTAATCAGAATGTTGTTATCCTTTTGCCATTTGTAATCGTCATACTGGAATTCGTTTCGAATTATCTGGTTAATTTCATCAACACTTAAATTTTCCACATCTTTTGTGGTAAGCACTTGTTTTAATGTAGCATAAAAAGGCACTTTTCTGAATTTATAATGTGACCAAAATGGCTGATTTAAAAAGTTTCCGTGATTAATCAAAATCACCACGGGAACCTTATTTTTTTTCGCAAGTTTTCCGATAGCAGGCGGTAAAACAGCTTGAGTGCCGTCAGGAGTGTATCTTGCCTCGGGAAACATGGCAAAAATGTCACCATAATCCTGTAAAACTCTGTGGCAGTTACGCACAAGACCTATATCAGTTGTAAATTTTCTTGTGCACATACACCCTAATTTTTCTAATAGGGCATAGTCTTTATAGTACACATGATTTGCTGCGACTAAATTAAATCTTTCAGGATAGATTGCATCAAACAACACAGCAAAATCCATCCACTGCATATGATTAGAAAGCAGAATATACGGTGGTTTAAGCCCGTACATATTAATTTTTTCAATCTTGTGACCATCTCTTAACAGCGGAAGCAAGACTTTAGAAAAGAGTCTTGTTAATTTTAAAGCTGTTTTGGTTTGCTTTATTGGCGGTTTAGATAGGTCATATCTTTTTACATTATCAGGATAGCAGATTTCTTCTGCAAAAAAAGGTTGATTATTTATCATAATATTTATTGTAAAGATTTATCTTTTAAAATCTTATATGCTTCTTCAGTTGCAAACATTAGTTTCATAACAACATCTTTTTTTGATGGAATGCAATAGAATGAGTCGTCTTTGACAGAAACATCAAAAACATCTATTTTGCCTAACTTTTTATATAAAAACTCGTTGTGTAAAGTGAAAAGAGATTTTGATGAACGTTGAATTCTGAAATCGTGACCGTTATAATGTCCTGTTACAATAAATCCGTTTTCAAGGTCATGGGTAACCTTTCCCTCACCTAAATCAATGAATTCAATACCAGGCAATGAGTGAATGTGAACATTGTCTTCAAATTTGTATGTACCATTAAGAAGTTCCTGGCGAACACACTTTCTTTCCCACTCGTACCAATCAGGGATATGAGAAAATTCCGTTTTACCCTCAAGTGCTTTCATTTCGCCAAGCTCAGTCAATTCCCACTTTTTGCCACATTTTTCGCAAGTAAGATGAATTCCTTTACCAACGGTTTTTCCCTCTGCCATACAATTAGGACATTTATAAAGAACTTTGTTAAGACCATCAGCACGAAAAGGTTCTGTAATTCTGATGTTATTCTCTTTCTGCCATTTGTAATCATCGTAATACATTTCACGCTGAATCACTTCGTTAATTTCGTCAACAGACATTTCTTGCACCTGTTCGGCGGTGAGAACCTGTTTCATTGTGGCTCTGAAAGGAACTTTTCTGTATTGACGGAAATCCCAGAAAGGTGCATTAAGATAATTTCCGTGATGAATCATAACAACCAACGGAACCTTGTTCTTTTTAACAAGTTTGGCAACAACATCGGGGATAAGCGCGGTTGTACCAACGTTTGTATATCTTGCCTCAGGGTACATATAAAGAATGTCGCCGTATTCGTGAATAACTTTATGTACTGCACGGACAAGACTTATATCAGTTGTAAATTTTCTGTGGCAGGCACAACCCAGTTTTTCCATAATTTTTGCCATTCCGACATAACCGTCAAGAGTTGCAATATTGTTAAAATTATATGGTCGTGTTGCTCTGAAACTTACAAGAAAATCAACAAATTGAGTGTGGTTGGAAAGAACAATATAAGGAGGTTTTAAGCCCTTCATATTAATTTTTTCGATTTTGCTTCCCATACGAATGCAGACTTTAGAAACTACTGCGGAAGCAACATAAACCAGATTTTTATAAAATTTATCCTGTTTTGCAGGCATTGTAGGTGGAATATATATTTCAATATTATCAGGATATACAACGTAATCCTTAATCTCGTTCATTTAATCACCCTCAAAATCGATTTGATTTAGAAATGTAACCGATTTGTAATTATTTTACCATATTAAAAGATTTTTAGCAAGTGAAAGTTATTTTACAAATTGTGCAATATCTTCCGGTAGCGGAGATTCAATTTCGATAATCTCTTTTGTAACAGGATGAGTGAATTTGCAGTAACAGCAGTGAAGTGCCTGACGGGAAATATCTTCTCGCGGAGTACCGTACATGGTGTCTCCTATAAGTGGAGTGCCGAGAGATGAAAAATGAACACGGATTTGATGTGTTCTGCCTGTAACAAGATGAATTCGTAACAGAGTTCTTCCACCGTTATTGGAAAGTGACTTCCATTCCGTAATTGCTGTTTCGCCTCTTTCGTCAACTGTGCGGAATGTCTTAATGGGGTCGGGACGATAAATGGGGCGGTCAATAACACCTTCGCCTTCATAAACTCCTTCGCAGACGGCCATATATTCCTTATAAATCTTTCCGTTAAGTATTCCAGTAACAAATTTATTAAGTCCGCATACAACGATTCCGGAGGTGCCACGGTCAAGGCGACCTATGGAACGAAAAACAGAAGATTTTCCTTGTTTTTCAAGGTGATAGGCAACAGCATTTGCAAGAGTATCACCCT
>JAZNIQ010000249.1:0-2663 GCA_045577555.1 Candidatus Fimenecus sp. | reverse complement strand
CAGTATCCAATGTTCCACCACAAGGTGGCAGAAAACATCCACAACAGGAATTTATACAAATTGATACATCAAACATTCTTTTCATCTGTGGCGGTGCTTTTGATGGCATTGAGAAAATTGTTGAGAAACGTGCAGGAAATTCAGGCCTTGGTTTCGGTGCTGAAATAAAAAATAAAGCTGAATTCCAAGAGGAAGATGTTTATTCAAAAGTAATTGCGCAAGACCTTGTTAAATTTGGATTAATTCCTGAACTTGTAGGTCGTGTACCTGTTATTACTGCATTACAACAACTTTCAAAGGAAGATTTAATCAGAATACTTTCTGAACCTAAAAATGCTCTTTTAAAGCAGTTTAAGTCTTTGTTCCTTATGGATGATGTTGAACTTGAATTCACAGACGATGCTTTAACAGCCATTGCTGATAAAACACTTGAAAAGAAAACAGGTGCTCGCGGACTTCGTGGAATAATGGAAAATGTGCTTATGAACATTATGTATGAAACTCCATCTGACCACACAATTTCTAAAGTAATTATTACAAAAGACTGTGTTGATGGTGTAGGTTTTCCTGAAGTTATTCGTGACGAAACAAGAAAACCGAGTGTTTTAACATCAAAAAAATTTAACAAAATGAATTCAAAAAAAGCTATATAATAATTTAAGCCACGGGAAACCGTGGCTTGTAATTTAGGGTGGCGTATATACAAATGAAAACAAAAATTAAATCTACTTTTTTACTGTTTCTTACTGCAATTATATGGGGATTTGCCTTCGTTGCTCAAAGAGTAGGTGCTGAGTATGTGGGTGCTTTTACTTTTAATGGTATCAGATTTTGTCTTGGTGCATGTTCACTTGTTCCCGTTATATTTCTTTTTGAGAAAGAAAAAACAGATAAATCTAACTTGGTTAAGACATTCATACCAGGATTGTTAGCAGGTATAGTTTTATTTATCGCATCTACTTTACAACAATATGGTGTAGAAATCACACAAAGTGCAGGGAAAGCAGGTTTTTTAACAGGTATTTATACTGTCCTTGTTCCTTTAATAAGATTTGTTATGGGTAAAAAAACAAGTGTTTTCACTTTTTTGGGTGCAGTTTTTGCAGTTGTTGGTCTGTTCTTCCTGTGTATGACAGGAAATGAGATTTCTTTTGGAATAGGCGATATAGTACTTATTATAGGTGCATTTTTCTGGGCAGGACACATTCTTGTTGTTGACAAGTATGTTAATAGTATAAGTCCGCTTAGATTCAGTATGATTCAATTTATAGTGTGCGGTGTATTGAGTATTGTTTGCGCATTGATTTTTGAAGATATTGATTTAATCGCAATTAAAAGCGCAGGTGTTCCAATTTTATATGGCGGTATAATGTCTGTTGGTGTAGCATATACTTGTCAGATTCTTGGACAAAAGGATGCAGACCCTACATTTGCTTCCATTGTTTTCTCAACTGAATCTGTTTTTAGTGCTATTGGTGGAGCAATAATGCTTAACGAAATAATGAGTGGCAGAGGTTATTTTGGTTGTGTACTTATTTTTATGGGAATTATTTCATCTCAACTTGATAACAATATTCTCAATAAATTATTAAAAAAGCAAAAATGACACTTTTATTACATTTTTGATGAATTGGTTGACATTCTTTTTTGTATTAAGTACAATTACCTTAATATGAGGGAATATGTTATGCATTAAACCACTTAATTCTGTTATAGATTTTCAGTTAAAAACTTCGGAGGCTTGCTATGAAAATATTGCAAAAGGCCCAGAGAACAATAGTTTTCTTGATTAAATCGATAATGTACGCTCTTTTAATTGGAACATTTTTTCTTATTTTCAGTACAGAGTATTCATGGATTTTACATTTATCAAGAACTACAGGTGTTACTTTTGTCACATTTTGTGTTCTTGAGCTTTCTCTTGTTTCTATATATGGTGGATATGCAATCGGCAGATTGAAAAGTAAGCCTATTATTACTTCGCTTTCTTTAGCAACATTTGTAACTGACCTTGTTACTCATTTGCAGCTTTGCATTATGAATGTTAATGAGAATAATAATGACCATTTTGTTTATGAATCTCCGGAACTTCTGATACTTGTCATGGCGATTCAGTTTGCGTTAATTATTCTTTTTACCTCTCTTGGACAACTGGTTTATTTTACAATTAATAAGCCAGAAAGATGTTGTGTTATTACTAATTCTGAAATAGCACTCAATAATATTATGCCCAAAATAAACAGATATAAAAAGCAATATAATGTAACGGATATGATTCATTTTACTTCACCCAATGTATATGATATCATGACTGAATGTGATACTGTTTTCATCTATGATGTGCCTACAAAACAGAAAGTTTTATATACGGAGTTTTGTTATGCAAATAATAAAAATGTTTATTCAAGTTTCGAAATGTCAGATGTTGTTTTAAGTGGTGCTAAATCAATTCTTCTTGATGATAAGCCAATGGTTTCCGCGGTTATTCGTGATTTGACCTTTGAACAGCGATTTATTAAGCGAGCAATGGATATTATAATTTCCTTAGTTGGTATAATTTTAACAGGTCCTATTATGCTTGTAACTGCCGCTTTAATTAAAGCTGAAGATGGTGGAAAGGTGTTTTTTCGTCAAAAAAGAGCAACAAAGGGTGGTAAACTTTT
>JAZNIQ010000248.1:0-2711 GCA_045577555.1 Candidatus Fimenecus sp. | reverse complement strand
CCTCCAAATGGGAGAGAGGCATTGCCATCGCTTCCAGAGTGGATACGCTGATGCAAGGTTTTTCGATACCCCAACACAGTCCTTTGACAGTGGAGATACCAATGCGCAAACCGGTAAAGGATAATAAGACCTTTAGAAAACTCTTTTACAATTGATTGTTTTTCTGCCATCAGCCATTCACCTCCTCAAAAAGTTCTATAGCAATATTTACAGCTTCTGTAACAGCTTTTGATGTTATTGTTGCACCTGTCAGTGCCTGAATTTCGGTGTCACTTGATGTTGTTTTATTAACACCAATTTCACCATTTTTACCTACAAACTGATTTTTAAATTCATCCGAATCTGCATTCATACCAAGACCTGCTGTTTCTGAAATGGATAGAAAATCCACTCCCGCAACAGTACCATCAGCTTTTATGCCTACCATTGTGATAATGTCACCACCGTAACCCTTTGCCGATGTGGTGAAAACATATCCAACAATATTTTCTTCTGCATCCAAGCCCTCATAATATGTATAGTCAGTATTATTAAATGCTACGGTTTTTGCTTCTGAAAAACTGTTCGCATCAGAAAGAACTGCAACTTTGGTTTTATTTTCAGTTTCTACCTGCAACTTTGCAATTTCAGGAGCAGTAACTGAATTTGTAACCGCTAATAAAAGAGTAACAATTGTGCATATCAGAAAAAGTGAAACAGTAGGAACAATAATTTCTTTCAAATCAAATTTCTTCATTTTGCTTCCTCCTTTTTCTTACTCTTTTTTTCCTTAACCTCACCAAAAGGTCTTGCCGTTGTAAGATGTTCAATATGAGGAACGAGAATATTCATAATGATAATTGAGAATGAAACACCCTCGGGCAATGAACCGAAAATACGGATAAGTGATGTGAGAATACCGCATCCAATTGCATATATGATTTTACCTTTAAAAGAAACAGGAGAGGTTGTGTAGTCAGTTGCCATAAATACCGCACCGAGAACCAGACCACCTGCCATAACCTGATAAAGCATAAATGTAAAATCACCTTTTCCTGCAATAAGCATTGCAACAGCAACTGTGCCTACATATACAAGCGGGATTACAGGTGAAATCACCTTACGAATCACAAGATAAATAAAACCTAAAATCAAAGCGGCTATGCATACTTCACCTAAACATCCGCCTTTTACACCAAGAAACATCTGAATGAGTGATGGGAGTCCTGCACCGTCAACGGCTGTACCGATATTTTCAGCCGCATACACAGAAGTCATCTGTGCTAAAGGTGTTGCAGTTGTTACAGCATCAACACCCTCCTTGTATGCAAACGGAGCAACAAAATTACCAATTTGTGACGGATAAGAAGCCATAAGAACAATTCTGCCTATTAAAGCAGGGTTTACAAAGTTGTTTCCGATTCCGCCAAAAAACTGCTTTGCAATTACAATAGCGAAAAATGCTCCCACAATAACCATCCAATATGGCATTGTTGACGGAAGATTGAATGCTAAAAGCATACCTGTTACAACAGCACTCAAATCGCCTATTGTATTGTGTCGTTTCATTACTTTTCTTGAGAGATATTCAAAAACAACGCAGGAAACAACTGAAACAAGTGTAAGCACAAGTGAACGGTAACCAAAAAGAACTACCGATGCTACAAGTGCGGGAATCATTGCAATAATCACATCAAGCATAATACCTGTTGTAGTTGTTTTTGAACGGAAGTGCGGTGATGCACTAACAACAAGTTTTTTAGTTATCTCACTCATTTCTTTGCCTCCTTCTCTCTTATTGTGGCCTTTGCAAGACGCATATGCTGAACCAAAGGCTTACCGGCAGGACAAGAGTATGCACAAGAGCCACATTCCATACACACCATTGCACCTGAATGTTTAAGTTTTGCAATATCACCGATTTTTGTAAACTTTTCTATGTTAGTAGGAACAAGATTCAACGGACAAGCCGCCGCACAGCGTCCGCAACGAATACAATCTGTTTCCTTTTTAATACTAAGGTCACCTTTTTTGAAGGCAAGCAATGCGTTGTTACCTTTAAGCACGGGATAATTGATATTTGTAATAGCCGCACCCATCATAGGACCACCACATACAATTTTTTCAGGTTCTTCTGTAAAACCACCGCAATAATCAACAATATAATCCATCATTGTGCCGATGGGGACACGGACATTTTTAGGTATTTTGATTGCCGAACCGTCAATTGTCATACTACGGCTTACAAGAGGTTTACCTGTTGCAACATATCGTCCCACAAATGCAATACTTGCAACATTCATTACAACACAACCAACATCTGACGGCAATTTTCCGGGAGGCATTTTTCTGCCTGTTGCTGACTGAATAATCATTTTTTCAGCACCCTGAGGGTAACGTGATTTAAGAGCCATAACCTTGACTTTTTCACACTCTGTTGCACTATCTGCAATTTCCTTTAAAATCTGAAGTGCAATAGGCTTATTATCCTCAACCGCAATGATAACATTATCAATATGAAGATATTTACTTACCGCATTAACACCACGCATAATATTAACGCTGTTTTCAACACACTCACGATAGTCAACTGTGATGTATGGCTCACATTCGGCAGCGTTGATAATAAGAGTGTCAATTTTTGCCTCCTGTGGAAGATTAAGCTTTACATGAGCAGGGAAACCTGCACCACCAAGACCAACAAGACCTGATTTTCTTACTGCATCCACAAG
>JAZNIQ010000247.1:0-1900 GCA_045577555.1 Candidatus Fimenecus sp. | reverse complement strand
CTTGTTATGTATGGCGAAACATTCGGCGCTGAAAGAATGGTTCCTGTCACAAGTGAAAAAGGACATCTTGTTACAAGTTTTGGTCTTAAAATGATGACTCCTGTTTTTGATTTGATGGACCAGCTTTTAAATGCAGGTGTTGTGTCAAAACAGAAATTCTCTGTTGACCCAAAACCTTTTGATCCCAATGTTCCATCAGATTTCTTGAAGAACTTTGTTTTCAAAAAGTTTATGTATTCAAAGCAAGATTCTTACAACGAACAACTTCGTAAGATGGGTCTTCTTGATGACAATGCTTATACTTGTGCTTGCTATCTTGATGAAGTAGGTAACACCCCAAAGAAAGGTGATATTCTTTCATGGGCAGAGTCAAGCGCTGTAGCTTATGCAAATAGTGTTATTGGTGCACGTTGCAATCGTAACTCCGGTCTTATTGAAATGATGGGTTCAATTGCAGGTTTTGTTCCTGATTTCGGTCTCCTTACTGAAGAGGGCAGAAAAGCAACTTGGATTGTCGAAGTTAAATGCTCAAAGAAACCTGAAGCACAGATTTTAGGTTCTGCAATAGGTATGAAAGTTATGGAAGATGTTCCATATGTTAAGGGTATGAATGAATGGCTTGGCAATGACCTTAACGACGATGCTAAGGCGTATCTTAAAGACTTTGGTGCTGCTTGTGCATCAAATGGTGCTGTTGGTCTTTATCATATTGATGGTCTTACTCCTGAAGCAGTTGAAATGGGTGAGTCTCTTATTGTTGAAAATGCACAGGTTTATGTTATTGATGATGCTGAACTTGAAAGAGTTAAGGCTTCATATCCTGTTATGTGGAAAAATCCTGATGCAACTCCAAAACTCTGCTTTGTTGGTTGCCCACACATGACAATGGCTCAGCTTAAAGAATGGACAAATAATGTATATGAAGGTCTTAAAAAGAACGGCAGAAGTAAGGTTTCAGTTCCTACTGTATTTACAGCTCCTCCTGCAGTTTGTGATGAATTTATAAAGACTGATTTGTATGCTAAACTTCAGTCAACAGGTGTTGTACTCAGTTACATTTGTCCGCTTATGTATATGAATAATCCTCTTGCAAAGAAAATGCCTGTAATTACAAACTCAAACAAACTCCGTACATATACAACTTCTCGTTACTATACAAGTGAAGAAATTCTTGATATAATTACAAAGGAGGCAAAATAAAATGAAAACTTTTAAAGGTCGTCCCGTAGTTCCAGGCAAGGCAACAGCAACAGCTCTTGTTTCACACGGCGGTTTCAATACACTTGCTTCCTTTCAGGGTGCACTTCAATTTGGTGACAAACAGGCTAAATGTGGTGACCAGAACAACGCTGACATTTATGAAAAGCCAATGGTAGGTACTGCACTTTGCCTTCCTCAAACAATTGGTTCAACAACAGGTGGTCTTGTTCTTTACTGTGCAAAGGTAATGGAACGTTGTCCTGCTTGTATGCTTTTCTCAGAGCATATTGACTCACTTGCAGCAGCAGGTGCAATTATTGGTTCAGTATGGACAGACACTCCAATGCCAACAGTTGATTGTCTTGGTGAAGAGTTCCTCAACACTGTAAAAACAGGTGATAAAATCACAGTTTACGAAGACGGAACAGTTACAGTTGAATAATTAAAATTCTTTATGGGGTTATCTTACCGATAACCCCATATTTTTCTTAAAAATACTTGATTTTATTAAAAGAATCCTATATAATATTGAACTGTTGACACGGAGAGTTGTCCGAGCTGGTCGAAGGAGCACGATTGGAAATCGTGTAAACTGCTAAAACGGTTTCGAGGGTTCGAATCCCTTGCTCTCCGCCAAAAAAAGACGCCGTATGGCGTCTTTTTTGATTAGGGGGGGAGCAAGGGATGGGAAAAGAAACAA
>JAZNIQ010000246.1:0-1681 GCA_045577555.1 Candidatus Fimenecus sp. | reverse complement strand
CATCATAGCAGGAGTTTCATATTCTTTATTATGTGAAACAGTGCCCGTTGTAACATCATATTTTTCCCATAATTTTCCGGTTTCTTCAAAGACTTTTTCCACTAAACGCTTATATTTTTCAGCGATGCGAAGTGCTTCCTTGCGGTAGCCGTAACGCAAAAGCCCGTGCACTACAAAATATTGCAGGCAAGCCCATCCGTTGGGGTAGTCCCACTGCAAATCGTATAAATCGTCTCTTTTTTCGCAACAAGCCACACCAAATTCAAATTCTATTTTCGGTAACAATTCAACTGTGCGTTCAGCCTGCTCTTTAGTGCATACACCTGAAAACATCGGATAAAACTGTGCGGCCGATATAATATCAGCTTGCTTACAGACGATAAAATCATAGTCACAAAAAGCACCCACCGCATCATTCCATAAAAGCTTTTTCATACGACCTCGTCTGTTCTCTGCTCTTTCGGTCCATATTGATTCGCGTCCGTTTTTAAGCTCGGCAGAAAAAAACGCCATATCCATTTCCACACCGAAAAGCAAAGCATTTAAATCCACCCAAGCATAATTATAACAGTCAAGTCCCATACGGTTGTTGCAATCCCAACCACTTTCGGCAAAGGAATACATAGCCTGACCGTATTTTTCTGCAACACACTTATCATCAGGCTTTTCCATATTGAATCGTTTGCATAAAACATTGCAAAAATTCATCAGTTCATCGTGGGAGAATTTACCGTAATATCGGTTAAGACCACAGGGCGTCTGTCGTTCATTTTCCCAAAATTCATACTCTTTTTCAAGAGCCTTGTAGCATTCATCAAGCCACTCGGTATCTCCTGTCTGCTCATAAATGCAACGAACCATTTGTGAAAGAAAAGGTGGTTGTGAACGAGAAAGATAATATGTACGGTTACCATTAGGCATAAACCCGAATTTGTTTATGAGATAGCACATATTATCAACATTGTTTTTTGCCTGTGCCAAGCGTCCAGATTTAATCAGACCAACATTTGTGAAATAAACATCCCAATAATACATTTCCTGAAAAGCACCTTCACAGCAAGGCACAGTATACGGATACGGCAAACCAATCAGGGTGTCATTATTGTCTGTAAAAAAGCGAGTGGTATTGTCCCAGTTGGCTTCGATATATTTTTTAACGTTCATAAATTCCACCTGCACAAATCATATTTGTCGAGTTGATTATATATTCAAAAAATCTTTTCTATAATTAACACCAAAAAATTCTGCAAGCTCTACCATTTCTTCATCCTTGATAGTGTTTATTCTTGGCAAATGTGCTGTAAGCATATAAATCTGTGCGGCTTTTTCTACAGTTTCAATAAGTCCAAAGGTTTCGTCCATTGTTTTACCAGCACCATAAATACCGTGCATTCCCCAGACAACAAGTCTGAACTCTTCCATTTTCTTTGCTGTTGCTTCACCAATTTCATTTGTACCACAGAGCATCCAAGGGAGAACACCCACACCGTCAGGAAAAACAACAATACACTCAGTACACATTTCCCAAAGAGTATGAGTCAATTTCTTTTCGTCAAGCTCATGCACATAGTTCATAGCCAGTGTATGGGTTGGATGAGTGTGCATTATAACTCTGTTTTCAGGGTCAACCTTAAGCCTTGCCATATGGCTCATAAGATGTGCAGGAAGCTCACTTGTAAAC
>JAZNIQ010000245.1:0-9763 GCA_045577555.1 Candidatus Fimenecus sp. | reverse complement strand
TTCAGCAGTTGATTTTCCTATGGATACAACTCCCAGTGTAAGAACAACTGCAAGTAAAACCGCAAGAAAACTTGTCCAGTTAGCAGATGATTTTTCTTTTCTAATTTTTTTGATTTCTGCCTGTTCAGGTGTTAACGGTGTTCTTACCTTTGCCATTACAAAAACCCCTTTTTTCTGTATATTTTCATATCTATACATTTTACGCCTGTTTTGTTGATTTGTCAACGGAAAGAGGATATAAAAAAATCCACTGTCTGTGACAGTGGATTATAGATTTATTTAACTTTAGAAGCCGCCACCTGTTGTAATTACATAGACAATTTCAGCATCTGCTTTTTTAACCATAATATTGTCAATTTCAAGATTTCTGATATAAACCTGTGCGGTATAACTCCAAGTACCTTTTTCAATAATGCCTTTTTCGTTAATTCTTACCTTAACAGTTGGTTTAGCGTAATGCACTTTAATATCGGCTTTTTCAAACTTAATGTCAAATGCAGGGAATTGTTCTGCCGCTTTTGCAACATTACCTAAAACATTAATAGCATGACCTACAGAACCACTCTGAGCATCGCCGTAAATTCCATCAGTCTGTTCAACCATAGTCATCTCAATAACAGTATATTTACCCTGTTTATATGCTTTTGCTGTTTTTGCATCAGATGCTTCAAGCTTAGTGAAACCACCTGTAAGACCATTATAAGTCATTGTATTGTTCTTAAGAACTGTGTTAATAACAGGTTTGATCATATTAAGGAAAAAGCTTAATGCACCATCACCATCGTTAACAACAAGTTTTGGCATTGTCATTGTCTGTGAAGATGTTGCTGTCGGGTGTGATTTAATTGCTGACTGCTTGTAATATTCAACTACTTCTGCTTTTGTCCATTCTGTAGGGTCAGCCGGTAATTCTCTTTCAGTTACATCTTCTTTCTCGTTGTCTTTGTCAGACTCTTTATCTGTTTCTTCTTCACCTTTATCATTGGTTGCAGGTTCATCAGTTGTATCTTTCTCACCTGTTGTGTCTTCGTTATTCAAATCTACATCGTTAGAATTTACTGCTTGGTCAGAAGTAGATTCCTCATTATTAACATTTGTTGTAGGAGTATCATCATTTCCACCACATGCAACAAAAGCAAACATCATTGATAACACCAAAAAAATTGCAAGTACTTTTTTCATAAAAACAAACCTCCTGAATGTATTTTATACAAACATATTACAATAATTCACAGTATTTGTCTATTATATCATTTTTTACAATCCAGCAGTTCATAATAGGCTTTTGTAAATGTTGAACCTGCAGTTCTGCTTATTATATTAACCTCTTCATTTTCAGAGAGAAGTGAATGATACTCATTATCACGAAGAACATATCCTGCCTGATCATTACAAAGGCCAAAAACCATTACGTTTTCAACATCTGCAACCTCTTTTAACGGTACGTAATCCCAACTCTCACCTTTCCACGCTGCATCACCGGATTCAGGCCCACCAAAAATAAGCAATGGGTCAAACTCACCCGGACATAAGAAAATGCCTACCTTATTGCCAAGTTCCATATATCCGATTTCAGTTACCATTACATAACCAAGGCCATTTCGGGCTATTACTGCATTAAGTAAATCCTCACGGGCAGCAAGAGTCAATATACCATTATCAACTTTTAAGAATACCTCTTTGTGAGCCACATTGAGTATGGGTTGAAGCATTATATCATTATTGATTTTTATAACCTTATCCGCAAGGGCATAACCATAGTTTGCAATATTTTCAATATCTGTTGCATTTTCTATGTTTGTCAGTTCCTTTTCCTGCTTTATTGCAAGTTCTGCGCCGATAACATACACAACATTGGCATTTGCTTTTTCGTTAATAGCTTTTTCAATATAATACGGATAATCTGCGGTAAGTTCGTCAGGACCTGCACCCATACCGGTACAATGCATTGAGCCTTGCAAAATCCAGGTTTCCTTTGAACCGTCAGCAGGTACAAAACGCAATCTGTGAATATTGGAATCAAAGAAAACAGGATCACGGGCATCACGCATGTATTCTGACACATCAGTATATCCGTAATAAAGGTCACCTTTTTCCATATTTGTTACCGCACTCTTCATACAGTCAACAGTTTTTTCAAAAAGGTTTTCCATAAATTGCTGATTTTTAGTAACTTTAAGACTGTCAAGCAAACCACCTAAAGCTGCATTACTTGTATTGAAAACAAGTGCAGATAAAAGTGGTACATTCATACCAAGTGTATCGATACAGGAATGCTGATGAAGTGCAGAAACATTTATACTAATTATATTATAGCCTTCTGCTTCAATAACTTTTGCAAGTCTTGAACGAATTTCCTGAACATCTCCACGTGAAATGCCAAATCCGTCGATAACAGCATGAATTGCTATTCCGCTTGCTCCGTCGCTTATAGCATACACACGCACTCGTTGGTCATCATTAATCTTCTGAGGCACTCTGCCTGAAAAAGGTTCAAGAGAACCCGCAAGGAAATACTCGCCATTCATAACGTCAATTTCATCAAGCAATGAAGCACCTGCATAACCTAAATACCATGCCGAATTGCTTTGGATTTTTGTATCAAAAGAATTTTCACCTTTGTAAAATTCATAGGACTCATAATCTTCTAACTTGTCCCAATCTCCGTCATATCCCGGCCAGAAAATGTTTAAAACTGTAAGAATTCTGTGAATCAATGTGTCAAGACAAAGGTTAAAGCCATTTTCAATATCCATTTTTTGTTCTGTTATACACGCAGAAACAGGCATGCACATTGTAGAAAATACCAATAAAACTGTGAGAATAACTGCAATTATTTTTTTACTCATAAAATTTGCTTCCTTTCTTTATAAACCTCTGCTTAACAAATCGATGGCATATTTTGCATATTGTGACACATACTGTCCTTTTTTATATACCACAGCAGGTTGACGAAGATAAACAGTGTTTGTCAATTCAAGAATTCTGAGATTTTGATTACTTTTTACGCTATTGACAAATTGTAAGGGTAAGAGTGTTGCCGCCACACCTGAGCAAGCCATTTCCCAGCAAGTTGTAAGACTTACTACCTCTGCGGCAATATTGGGACAGCACATTGTTGAACTACTGAGTTTTTCAAACAACATTCTCATCTCTTGTCCATTGCTTACAACGACAAAAGGAATATCCTGACATTCTTTAAAATCAATTTTTTCTGAATTCTTAACTTTGGGGTGTTCCTGTACCAAGTCCTCAGAAAGTACCAAAACAAGTCTGTCAGGCTCAATGAGTTTTACCTCTAACTGTGAATCATCCACAGGCAAGTTCACAACGGCAAAATCGAACTTTCCGTCAACAGCATCTTTTCGGAGCATTTCACTTCCCTCTTCAACAAGTTTAACCTGTACTCCCGGAAATTTCCCTCTAACTTTTTTCACAATTTCTGAAATAAGATAAGCACTGCGGAAAGGTGTTATTCCTATTACCAATCTTCCCTTATCCCCTGACTTGAATTGTTCCATAGAACGCAATAGTTGTTCTTCCTTATATAACAGTTCCTTAGCTTCACGGACAAAAAATTCTCCCGCAACGGTTAATGTTACCGGTGTACTGTTTCTGTCAAAGAGTTGAATGCCAAGTTCTTTTTCAAGTGCAAGAATCTGTTTACTGAGTGCAGGTTGAGTGATGTTGAGTTTTTCAGCAACCTGTGAAAAATTACCCGTTTCTGACAGTAATACTGCATATTGAAGTTGACGAGAATTCAAAATTTCCACTACCTTCATATATAATATGTTATAAATAACATTCCTTATTACTTATTAAAGATTAACACTTTATTAAAAAAAAATCAATAATTTCACCCTAAACTCTTGACATTTTGGAAAAAAACAATATAATATAACTTGTTGGTAATAATACATATAACCAAATAAGAATTGAAAGGAGTTTTAAATATGCCAACTTCACTTATTTATTTAGGCATAATGCTCGCTGTAATCCTTATCTGGTTCCTGTTATTCAAAAGACCTGTTTATGAAGCAATTTTTATAAGCTTTCTTGTCTTGTTGACAGTGACCGGTACATGGGGAAATGTGTTGACTTACATAGACGAAGCACTTTCCACATCTCTTCTTTATTCAATGGTAGCATTTGTATCCATGTCAATCCTTTTGACAAAAACAAAAATTATAGACAGTTGTATAGCCGTTATCCTGTCTTTACTCGGTAGAATTACTGGCGGTGCAGGTTATGCTGCAGTTATCGCAAGTAGCTTTATGGGTGCTCTTTCCGGCTCCGGTCCCGGCAACGTTATGGCAACAGGTGCAATTACTATCCCTGCAATGAAAAAATCAGGTTTTCCTGCTGAACTTGCAGCAAATATTGAAAGCAACTCCAGTTACCTTGGAAATATGATTCCGCCATCTTCAAACATTGTTGCAGCTATGGGTGCTTTTGCCGCACTTTATCCTAATTCAGATGTTTCAACAGGTCAATTTTGGATGGTATTATGGGGTCTTTCACTTATCTTTATTATTCAAAGACTTATTACTGTATTTGCTTTCTGTAAATACTATAAAGTAAAACCCATGTCAAAAGATGAGTTGCCTGACCTCAAGACAACATTAAAAACAGGTTGGCAAGGACTTCTACTTCCTGTAATCATCTTGTTACCATTTATTCTTGATTTCTTACTTAAGGATAATTTCTTCACAGACAGACTTGGTGCAGATGGTGCTAACTATCTTTCAAAATCAATTCTTCTCTTTATTGGTGGTCTTTCAGCAATTTATGCTTGTCTCATTGCAAAGGACAAGTCCGTTGTAAAAATTTCTTCAATCGCAAAGATGTTTGCTGATGGAGTAAAGACTATTTCTCCTGCAATTGCAGTTTGCGTTTTTGGTTATATGATTGGTGAACTTTTTGCTGACCTTAATGTTGCAGAAGACCTTGGTGCAATAATCGGCTCATGGAATTTCGGCAAACTTGGGACAATTGTTGCAATCTGTCTTATCACATGCTTTATGGGTATGGTTATTCCCGGTTCATCACTTGTTGTTATCTTTGGACCTGTGTTTATTACTACACTTGCAAATGTTGGCGTTGAACCACTTCTTGCTGCAGCAATGCTTCCTTGCATCTGTGGTGTTATGTGCGGTATCACACCTCCCTTGGCACTTGGTCTTTATGCAGGTATGTCAATTGCTGAATCCGACTTTTCAAAAACTGTTAAAAATGACCTTTGGTGGGTTGCATTTCAGTTCATATTAGAAGTTGTTATTCTTATGGGCTTCTTGCCGGTTATGGGATTATAAAGGAGGTTTAAGTCATGAAATTCAAAGAAATTCTTAAGAAAATCAGTAAGGTATTAAGCACTATCTTTGGCTATGGCATTATGCTTTCACTCTTTGTAGGTGGACTTACCTTTTTCGGATATCTTATTGCACTTTTCATTGGTGGCGATATTGCTGCTGAGATTTGCACATTCCTTTATAAAACAGTGCTTCCTATAGTTATTAAAACTTCAACAATTATGGTTTTGCTTGGCATTGTTATTATGTATCTTAATGGTGAACTTGCTCTCACATCAAACAAAAAGAAAGCATCAAAACACGGTTCTGAATTATAATTTTATATAACAAGAATGAGGAGTAACAGGAACAGAATCCATGTTACTCCTTATTTTTTTGCTTTATTGTATTACTATATGGACATTACCTGTTAATGAACAAATTACCTTGACAAATGTCTAATAATATAGTAAAATGCAGATTGACATGTGTCAAACTTTGCTAATTAACATACAAAAGTTCAACTTTGTGTTTATTAACCGTTTATTTCCTGATTATACAAACATAACTCAATAAAGGATTTAAAAATATGATTAAAACTCAACTTTCAACAGTAAAAGATATTGTTAATTTTGCGGCGGAAAAATATGCCGAAAGAGATTTCTGTAAATTTTTCCGTGAAACTGAAATAAATATAAAAAATTTCGGTGAATTCCGTAATGATTGTTTTGCAATCAGCAGATATATCAAAACTATTGACAACCGCAAAATGCACATTGCTTTTATCGGTAAGACAAGTTATGAATACATTGCCTGTCTTACAGGTATGATTTGCAGCGGTAATGTTGTTGTACCTTTTGACCCCAATATCTCAGTTGAAGAAGCTTGTGTGCTCTTTGATGATGCTGACATTGAAATGCTTTTCTGTGAAGAAGAATTTTTAAGAAAAGCAGAAGAAATCCGGAAAGCATATAAAGGAATCCGTCAGGTAGTATCATTGGGTGATTGGCATTGGTTTGACAATATTTTTAAGACATATTCTGCTGATTCAGAATATGCTCACCTTTCAGATATTGAAATCAATCCTCATGAATGTGCTTTGATTATCTATACATCAGGTACAACAGGTGAAAGAAAAGGCGTTATGCTTTCAAACAGCAACCTTGTTTCCAACTCCTGCTACGATACATATAAAGCAGCAGATGGTGAAGTATGTCTTTCAATTCTGCCAATGCACCATGTTTTTTGCTACGCCTGTGATGTACTTAAAGTTCTTTATGACGGAACAACAATCTGTCTTAACGGTACACTCACTAATCTATACATAAACCTTTTAGTCTTTGAGCCAACAAACACAAGAATTGTTCCCCTTCTTTGCAAGGCAATTCTGACAAAAATTAAAATTTCAGAAAGAAAGCACCCTGAACTCACTCCTCGTGAAGCTGCAGAACTTGTTGTTGGTAAACGGCTTACACGATTTATTGCCGGAAGTGCTTTTTTAAGCGGTGCTTTAATAGATGAATTTGCAAAATATGGTATTACTGCCCGTCAGGGTTATGGTATGAGTGAATGCAGTCCGCGAATTACCACATCTGACTTTTCAGAAGATAATAAGTACTCGAATGGTGTGCTTACAGGTGTTGATGATGTAAGGGTTGTTGATGGTGAAATTCAGGTTAAAGGTCCTTCTGTTATGTTGGGTTACTACAAAAAGCCCGAAAGAACAAAGGAAGCTTTTACCGAAGATGGTTTCCTTCATACAGGCGACTTGGGTTATATTAAAAACAATCATATTTACCTTGTGGGCAGAAAGAAGAATCTTATTATCCTTTCAAATGGTGAGAATATTTCTCCTGAGGAGCTTGAAAACAAGTTTGCAGACGATGGAATTGTTAAGGAAATTATTGTTCGTGGTGAAAAAGATACAATCATTGCTGAAATTTTTCCTGACGAAGTTTTAGCCAAAACAATGGGAATTACAGATATATCTGCCGAAATCAGTAAAATTGTTGATAGAATAAACTCAACACTTAACACTGACAGGCAAATACATTCATTTATCATAAGAGAAAATCCTTTTGAAAGAACCTCAACAGGTAAAATAAAAAGAGCACAATTCAATTTTGCGGAGGATGAGGCAAAATGATAGAAAAGAAATTAGCTGATGGCAATGTAGTTAAAGCGTATCCCATCTCTAATTCGCAAAAAATGATGTTTTTAATGTCATTAAAGTACGGTTCAGGATATCCTGTAAACAACATTGGCTGTGGATATTACTGGAAAGGTGAAATGGATGTTGACATTATGAAAGCGTCAATTTACGAGGCAATCCAGCGTTGCGACACAATGCGCCTTCGTTTCACAATGGAAAAGAAACTTAATCTTCATCAGTATGTTACCGATAAAAGTGACCTTATTATTGAAGATTGGGATTACAGCCAGTTAACAGTTGACCAAGCCGAAACTATTCTTACAACAATTTCCAGAAAGAATATCCCAATGTATAACTGTGAAGTTCACAGAATTGCAATCGTGAAATTTAAAGATGGTTATCATGGTCTTTTCCTTAAACTCCATCATCTTGCAATGGACGCTTTTTCTGTTAAAGTTTTCTTAAATGATATTATTGAAATCTATAACAGCAAAACAAAAGGCACTCCATATCCTAAACCAATGCGTCCATATATTCCTGTCCTTGAAAAAGAACTTGAATATCAGGAATCAGAGCAACACGAAATTGATAAGCAGTACTGGTATGATTCACTTGCAAAATCAACTGAGCCAATCTTTACTGACTTTATGATTGACAACAGACTTAAACAACAGCAGGTAAAAAATCCTAATCAAAGATATGCTGACATTCATTCGGGACTTCCCGATGCTGATATTTTCAAGTTAAGCATGAGTGCAGAAGACAGTAATAAGATAATGCAACTTTGCACTGAGCGCAATCTTTCAGTTTTTGCTGTTCTTTCAATGGGTGTTCGTACTGCTCTCTCTTGCTTTAATGATAATCAGGAAGATGTTTCGTTTAAAATGATTATCAACCGTCGTGGTACTATTGCAGAGAAGAAATCAGGTGGACTTCGTATTAACTTCTTACCTATGAGAAGTATTGTGAAACCAAACGAGACTTTCTGTGAGGCAGTTGAGAATATTTCTGATGTTCAAAATGAAATGTATCAACACGCAAGTCTTGCTTTCCTTGAAACTCTTAAAGAAAGACACAAATCTATGCCAAAGAAAGCAAAATTTGACTCAACTTATGACAGCTTTGGTCTTTCATATCAGCCGCTTATTAAGAATACATACATAGACGAAGAAATGGCTGAAACTGCACGTAGCATCTGGTACAATAATGGTGCTACAATGATTCCTCTTTATGTTACTATTATGCACAGAAAACAAGATAATGGTTTTGATTTTGTGTTTGAGTACAGAAAAGAGCCTGAAGCAGAATATGACCTTCGTATTCTTTATAGCAAAATCAGTAAAGCACTTGTTTTAGGTGCTGAAAATCCCGAAATAACAGTTGGAGAGATACTCCAGAAAATCGCACTTACAGATGCAGAAAGGAACGGTAAACCAAAATGCAAGAATTCACACAGCTTGTTGAAATCCTTGAAAACTACGTTGAAGCTGACGAAATCACGCCTGAGGACAATTTCAGAGCTGATTTAGATATGAGTTCCTTCGACACAATGTGTCTTGTTACAGATGTTAAAACTGTTTTCGGTGTTGACCTTAAAGCAATCGATTTTGTAAACCACAAAACAGTTGGTGAAATGGCAGCATATATTGCATCTAAAAGATAAAACACAGACTATATTACACAAAAAAGTCCTCTTGGGTTATCCAAGAGGACTTTCTTTTTTCTTATGAAAATTTAATTATTCGCCTTTCATTTCAAGGAGTTTAACCTTACCGTCATAAGAAGCCTGTGAAACCTTGATTGAATCAAAGATTGCTGCTTTGATATCATCAGGAGTTGCACCGAGTTCTTTTGAATAGCTGTCAGGGATAAAAAGGTTTACATCCATAATATCTGCAAGTCCGTCAACATCAATACCGCTTTCAATACCTTTTTCAGCGTATTCTTTCTTAACGCCGCCAAGACCCATTCTCATCATCCAGGGAGCAACGCTGATAATCTTACGGTCTTCGCCCATACCTCTTGCGGCATAAACGATTTTAAGGAATTCCTTCCATGTAAGGTTATACATACTGATAGGCCAAGCCTTTGCGCCTTTTGACTTTTCAGCAGCACCAACGATAACCTCACCAACCTGACGAACGGTAAGCATTGCAGTACCGCCACCGGGATACATTGTGAAGGGAAGCTTATCCATTCTCTTAATTTGCTCGATAAGGATAACCCAAACGGGCTTTCTGCCGGGCTGAGTACCGAAAATATAGGGAAGCTCGAGAACTGCCACATCAAAATTCTCATCTGCAAATGAGAATGCAACATTTTC
>JAZNIQ010000244.1:0-13066 GCA_045577555.1 Candidatus Fimenecus sp. | reverse complement strand
AGCCTCCAACTCCGACATCGCGCGCTTGACGGTGTTGATATTTAAGCCCAGTTGCGCTGAGAGTTGTCTTAAAGACGGTAGCTGGTCGTCTTTTTTCAGCACACCCCTGCTGATATCAAGAACTATTTGTTCTTTAATCTGCTCATAAATGGGGGTTCTGGAATGATAATCAAGAAAGATATTCACGGTGTATCACCTCCTGTTCAACTGTACTAACTGTGCTATTTCAATTAGTACAGTTAAATAATACTGCAAAACATTTCCTTTGTCAACACTTTTTTATTAAAATTAAAATTTCTTAATAAAATCTTAAAAAAACAAAGGCGGGGATTTCACCCCGCCTGACTGGTTAAAACTATTTCTTCTTTTCACGAACTTTTTTATGATGTCTTAATCTTACAATTAAAATTACCACACCGGTAACCAACACAAACGCCACTAAAACACAGGAAATCACAATTCCTACAGCAGATGGAATAAACGGAACAATCAAATCTGTTTCCGGAAGGTCAAAAAGGTCTGAACCATCATTTGTGTCATATGGTATTCTGACAACATTTACGGAATAGCCATGAATATCGCAAGAAATGACATTATCATTTACTGTCAACTCAGCCTCAACAGGTGCAACGTGCAAATCTTCATCCGGTTCATTGTAAGCTGACTTAAAGTTTTCTGCCAGATATTGAACTGTTGGGTTGTTGACATTTTTAAATCCGTCAACATTTATATTGATTTTGTATGGTTTTTTTGAACTGTTAACAAATTTAACATAAATCACTTTACGGCTTGTATCAACCGTAACAGAATGATAAATGCCGTCTTCTTCAAAACTCTCTTCCGTTGAAACATAATTTGTACCCACATTATTCGCAAATAACATCTGCATATAATAATCGGGAGTTGAAACTATATCCTGTGAATTAAACCACATAAGACTTGTATCTTTTGCCTGTGCATTAATTTTGGTGAGTGTTGTTTCATAAGCAGACATTTTAATCAAATCGCCATTTCTTTCAATGCCTGTTAAAAATGCCGCATTTTCTATTGCAGACCATATATTATTTTTTGTGAGTGTATCACCAATATCTGTATCAACAGAATATTCGTTAGTCACCTGCATACCGCTACGGTCATATTCATCATAGAAATGAACTTTTTTGAAAAGTTCACCACCATCAAGACAACAATACTCGTCAACAAGCAAATTGTTATAAAGAATGTTAATTGGTTCGTTATTATTCCCACCGGTTATTATTTTTATTTCAGGATATTTTTCTTTTACTGCATTATATATTGCATCAAAATTACGCCAATAAAGTTCACCGTAATCACCGTTGCCAACTGCGATATATTGCAGATTAAAGCTATCTTTATGTCCGTCTTCAATTCTCTTTGCACCCCAAAGAGTTGTTTCATCACCATTAGCATACTCAATAAGGTCTAAAACATCCTGAACATACTGCCCAAACTCTTCTGTTTCAGGACGGTATGAAATTTCATCAAGGAAGCTTTGCCAATCCTCCTCAGTAATCGAGCCACTTTTATACTTTTCTTTTGTCTTATTGTACTCATTTACCTTTGAAGGAACAATTCCGCCATTGATTACAGGAATTGCAAGGCAATCAAGGTCGTCACACAAAAGCAGATATTCATACATTCCCATTAAATTAGTATTTACCGTAAACGCACTCTTGTTTATATGAGCATAGCTATGTTTTCGTGTTTCTATTGGTCCAATAGTGTTTTTCCAGTTTCCCATATTTTCAATAGAATCGTGAGTATCTGATTCGCCTGCTGAAAAACGAACAAACGATGGTGACAAATCATAAAGTGCTTGCACCAAATCACTTCTCAAAGACATATATTTCCACTCATCACTGCCATAACCATAACTGCTCATAGGAACAAGAGTCACCTGGTCAACACAAAAACTTCCCTCACCCTCAAAGGTAAGCAATAACGAACCTTGAGCAGTTACATTTGACTTGATTTCAAAGCTTATCGGCACCCATTCTGAACAATGCTCAATGTTGAACTGATATTTTTCCTTATTTCCGTCAGCAGAAAGCGATGCTGTTACCTTGCCTGTATAATCAATATTTTTAAAGTATGCAGAAAACTGATATATCTCATTTTGAGAAAATCCCATATCGGCTGTTCCTGTTTTTTTAGAACTCACCTGATATGATTTATTGTTATAAAATTCAGTATATCCTAGGTTTTCCACCAAACCTTCTCCGTCAACTGTAACCAGAAGATAGTTTTTATTTATATCGCTGACAGCATCTTCTGTAATAACAGAATATGTTTTAGCAGAAACTTTCCAAGATGCCACAGGATTATTTGTGTACTCAAAAGAATTATTGTTAACAAGATTTGAAACAAGTCCGCCATCAAGAGCGTTACCTTCATTTTTAAGTGAAATGCCATAAAGGCTGTCACTTATGGCATATGAAATATTATCAGACGAAATATCAAGTGACGGAATAATTTTATCAGAAACACTGCTTCCGCTGAAAGAAATCATCGCAGTTACTAACAGTAAGATGGATAATATCAACGATAATGTTTTTTTCATTCTGCGTCACCTTCTTAAGAATTAATATTACACTATATTTTAACAATATTTACCTTATATGTCGAGTATTTTTTGTAAAATTTATTCTGCTCAGTTGATTTTTTCCTATACAAATTATATAATCTTTTTATGAACAGGATTTTGGAGGATTTTTATGGGAAAGAAAAAAATCTATACTATAGCTAACGCTCATCTTGACACCATATGGAGTTGGGACTTTGAAACAACAGTAAATAAATATATTTACAACACATTAAATGAAAATTTCCAGCGTTTTGAGAAATACCCTGAATACAAATTTAATTTTGAGGGTTCATACCGCTATGAATTAATGAAAGAGTACTACCCTGAAATGTGGGATAAAATGAAATCCTATATTGCAGAAGGTCGCTGGAATGTCTGCGGCAGTGCTTTTGAAAATGGTGATGTAAATGTGCCATCACCTGAAGCACTTTTCAGAAATATTCTTCTCGGCAATGAGTATTTTGACAAAAATTTCGGCAAACGCAGTTGTGACATTTTTCTTCCGGACTGTTTCGGCTTTGGTTATGCATTGCCGTCAATTATGCACCACGCAAATCTTAAAGGCTTTACAACACAGAAACTCACCTGGGGTTCAGCCTACGGAATCCCCTTTGACCTTGGTAAATGGTATGGTGTTGACGGAAATTATGTATATGCCAACACAAATCCGGGCTCCTATGTAACTTCTTTACTTAAAGTAAGAGATAAAAAGTTTGTTGCAGACAAATTAAAAGATAATGAAAAATATGATTTACCTATGACAGCAGTTTTCCACGGCGTTGGTGACCGCGGTGGTGCTCCATTGGAAACTTCTGTAAAAACAGTCTGTGACGAGGTAAAGAAAAACGATACAAGCGACACAGAGGTATTATCTGCACCAGCAGACCAGATATTCCGTGATATTGATGCTTTACCTGAAAACATTAAGCAAAAACTACCTGTATGGAATAATGAACTTGTTATGACAAACCACGCAGTTGGCGGTTACACCTCACGTGCTATTGGTAAACGTTGGAACAGACGAAACGAAGAAATTGCAGATGTGGCAGAGCGTGCCTGTGTTACTGCAATGGTTACTAACGGATATGATTACCCCCAAATTCCCCTTACAACTGCCTGGAAACGTGTTATTGCTCACCAATTCCACGACGACTTGCCCGGAACATCAGTTCAGCGTGCATATCGCAGAAGCTGGAACGATTATGCAATGTCACTTAATCAGTTCACAAATGAATATGAAGCTGCTGTAAAAACAATAGCATCGGACCTTGACACATCATTTGTAAAAGGCACTGCAATTGTGATTAATAACCCAATGGAATATGAACGAACAGGAGTTGTGACAGTTCAGGTTCCGTTAAAACTCTGCGGTAAAAATATCACCGTCCTTGACAGTAATGAAAACGAATATGCCGCACAAATTACCAATGTTAAAAATGGTATCGCAACAATCCTTATCTGTGCTACTGTTCCTGCTATGGGATACAAAGTTTTTGACCTCAGAAACAGAAAATGTCAGATTAAATCAAAACTTTTTGTATCAATCGGAATGCTTGAAAATGAAAAATACAGAGTTCAGTTAAACAGCAAAGGTGACATTTCTTCAATCTTTGACAAAGAACTCAAAATGGAAATACTTCGAAAACCAATTACAACAGGCATTTTTGATTATAACGGTAGCAGCAGTTGGCCGGCTTGGGAATTAAATTATAAAGAATTAAACCGTGAACCTCAGAACACAACAAAAATCAAGACAATAAAAGTTATTGAAAACGGACCTTGCCGTGTTGCTCTTGAAATTATAAAATCATTTGGTGACAGCACATTCACTTCAATAGTTGCATTAAGCCGTGGTGGTAAGATTGTTGAAGTTTACAACGAAACCGAATGGCGCAGTAAACGACATGCTGCAAAAGAAATATTCTCTTTCACGGCACAAAACCCTGTTGCAACATATGACTTGGGACTTGGTGCAATCAAGCGCGGTAACATGACTGAAAGACTCTTTGAAGTACCTGCACAGAAATGGGCTGATTTAAGTGACAAAGATGAAAAGTTCGGCGTGTCAGTTATCAGCGAATGTAAATATGGTTGGGATAAGTTTGACAACAGTACTCTCCGCCTTACACTTATGCATACTCCGCTTAAGAATTACCGTGTTGACAGTATGCAGTCAATGATGGAATTAGGTCTTAACAGATATTCATATGCTGTGTATTCACACAAAAATATAGTAGGTCATGACACACAGTCTGAAGCAAGAAATTTTGTAATGCCAATGGTATCCTTCATTGTTTCAAAGCATGAGGGAAAATATACAGAATACTCTTTCGGCGCACTTTCAGGCAATGCAATTATCCGTGCAATGAAAAAAGCAGAAAACAGTGATGAAATCATTGTTCGTATCGGTGAAAGTGAAAAGAAAGCACAAAAGGATGTTACACTTTCTCTTAACTGTGAAATTCTCTCTGCAAGAGAAATTTATGCTTCAGAGGAACATATCTGCGATGTTGAACTAACTGACGGCAAACTTGTGTTCGACTTAAAGCCATATGAAATCAAATCATTTGCACTTAAAGTCAAAAAAGCAGAGGCAAAAACTTCATCAAAGCATACTGTTGATATTTCAGGTAATATTGATGCATTCTCAACCAATGCTCACCCATCAGGGAATTTACCTTCAATCAACAAGACAATCCCTGTTGAGATTACACCTGATGTAATTTATTCAGGTGGAGTCAAATTTGAATTGCCAAAGAACAAAAAAGGTATGCTTTGTGGCGGACAAAGTCTTTTACTCCCCGAAGAAACAAAAAAAGTTCACCTTCTTATTGCTTCTCTTAACGGTGACAAGCACATTAAAATCAACAACTACGCATACAAAATCAACGATATTACCGAATATTATGCAGGTTGGGATTTATACGATTTTAAAGAGGTTGCATTTACAAAGCAGGGCAAATTAGGCTATGAATTCACTCACTCACATACAGAAAAAGGTGATGCACAATGTGAGCAATTGTTCTTCTGGCATATAGAGGTGGATGCTGAAGACAAGAGCGTAATCAATTTCCCTGTTGACCGTGATATCCTTGTGCTTTCAGTTGTTGCCGACACAGAGAACAATACCTGTGCACTCGGTTGTGACCTTTACGACAAGATTGAAGGTCGAGTATTTGATTATAAAGAAAATCTTAAAGAAAAACTTACATATTTAAACTGTAAAAATGTATATCTGCTCAATGACAAGGGCGGAGCATTGAAACACAGAAATAAGGGAAGGAGAAAATAAAAATGGCACAGAATAATGGCGACATCCGTTATGTCGGCGTGAAAGAAACGCTAGCTTACGGTATTGCAAACGCGGGTCAATGCTTTGGTTATAAC
This sequence comes from Candidatus Fimenecus sp., assembly GCA_045577555.1. Taxonomy (GTDB): domain Bacteria; phylum Bacillota; class Clostridia; order Oscillospirales; family Acutalibacteraceae; genus Fimenecus. Next base: position 7,074 of record JAZNIQ010000244.1, on the reverse strand, counting down.
ATTATTGCAGGCAGTTATCTTTCTCTGTTTTTTGTAAAGGTTTTTGGTGTACCCCCTGAAGCAGTTGCAGCAATGATGCTGTTTTTAGGTCTTTGGGACACATTCAATGACCCTCTTATGGGGTCAATTGTTGACAAAACCCGAACAAGATATGGCAAACTTAGACCATACCTTTTAATTGTTCCCATTCCTTTGGGAATTGCGACAATTTTACTTTTTGCAGGACCCGAAATTCTCGGTGATAAGGCAGAAGATATTTCAAAGATTATTTACATGTTTGTCACCTACTTCTTTTGGGAACTTTTCTACACTTTGGGTGATGTACCATTTTGGGGAATGAGTGCGGCAATCAGCCCATCACCGTCGGACAGAACGAGAGTAATTTCTTCTGCAAGATTTATTTCCGGTATTCTTGGTGGTATTTCCACACCAATTCTTACTGTGCTTATGGATTTAAGCAACAAAGGTGTAATAGGGCTTTCTCTTTCACAGGTATTCTTGCTTATGTCAATTCTTTCAGCAACATATGGTATGGCGCTTTTCTCACTTTCAGGCATTTGCACAAAAGAAAGAGTTGTTCAGTCAGTTAAAGAGCCGAGTATACTTGATGGATTTAAGGCACTTATTAAAAACAAACCTCTGCTTTTAATTGTTATCGGCAATGTGCTTGGTGCAATAAGCGGTATAGGTGGTTTCTTCCAGGCATATTATTATTCCGAAGTTGTGCAAATGAACTCGCTCACCATTGTTATTGCGCTTCCCGGTACAATTTTAGGATTTGTTACATATTTACTTATTCCTAAAATCAAGCAGAAATTTGACAACCGCCAGATTATCTTCCTCAATGGTTTTGTAAGACTTATTATGGGTGTAATCGTATTCCTTGTAGGTGTTAAATGCTTCACAAATCTCTGGGTTGTTGTACCTCTTTTAATGGTGCAGAATCTTCTTTTCAGTTTCTTTAACACAATTAATATGGTTATTCCAACTGAAATGATTGGTGACACAATTGACTATATGGAATGGAAAACGGGCGAGAGAAACGAGGGTGTTTCATTCTCTGTACTCACATTCGTAGGCAAACTCACAGGCTCAATTTCAGGTACAATAGGCAATATGCTTCTTCCAATTATCGGTCTTTCATTTGTTGAAATCAGTGCAACTGAAACAATGACTGTTAAAGCTTATGAATACACAGATACACTTATCTGGGCTATGTTCACATTAGCCCCTGCAGTTTTAGGTTTGCTTCCGCTTATTCCATATATCTGGTACAACCTTACAGGAGATAAACTCCGACTAGTCCGTGAAGAAATGGCAGAACGCAGGAAAGTTCTTTCTGCACAAGTTTCAGGAGGTGGCGAAAATGGGTAATAAGTGTCCTAAATGCAACGAAAAACTCTCACCATTATATATGAAACAGAATTGTCCCAAGTGCAACACAAACCTTGTTTATTATGACCTTGAAAACAGATTGAAAGCAGACCACGAAAAAGCGATTAGAGAACAGGAAGCAGTTGACAGAGTGCTTAACAATATTAAAACTTCTGCTTTTGGTGGTAAAGAGCAGATTATACGATTTGTACTGATGTTCTCACCTCTTTTATGGATGTGCTTGCCGATGTTCAAGGCAAATGATAGCACAAGCATTACTCTTATCAGCGTGATTATGGGCATTATAAATGGTAATTATGATTTTTCTAACCCATCATATTTGTTCCCATTTATTACAATGGTTTGCATTATTATTTTTTCATTATTTGAGATTATCTCGTCACTTTTCTCAGTCGGCAAAAAGTCGGTAAAAAAAATACGTGTATTTGGCATAATAAACCGTCTAGTTTTTGCAATTTGCATTATTTTATCTTGCATTAACGACGCATCAATCTCGGCAGGCTGTTTTGCCGTCATCATAGTTTATATGATAACGTCTTTATTGCACAATGCCGTTGACAAAAAACTTAATAAAGAATAAGAAAAAGAAAGAAATTTGTCCCCTTTTTATTGCAATTTTTGAAAATTGTGGTAAAATAAAATTTCAATTAAATTTAGAGGTGAAAGAGAATGATTATTCATATTTTTGATAATGCTGAGCAAATCGGCAAGGCAGTTGCTAATTTGATTATTGAGCAAGTTAACGAAAAGCCTGATTCAGTTTTAGGCTTTGCAACAGGCGCTTCACCTGTACCTACATATAAAAATCTTATCAAAGCATATCAAAAAGGTAAGGTTAGTTTTAAAGATATTACAACCTTTAACCTTGATGAATATTGCGACTTGCCAGTTGAAGACAAAAATAGTTATTACACATTTATGCACGAAAATCTTTTCAATCACATTGATGTTAAAGAAGAAAATATCAACTTCTTGAATGGTAACGCAGAAGATGCAGATGTAGAATGTATGCGCTATGATGATTTGCTTACAGAAAACAAGATTGATATTCAGCTTTTGGGCGTTGGCAGAAACGGTCATATCGGTTTTAATGAGCCTGCTAACAAATTCACAAAGGGTTCATTCAAAGTTCGTCTTACACAGAGCACTATTGATGCTAATTCAGTTTATTTTGATGAAAACCCAATGCCAAACTATGCTCTCACAATGGGTACAGTTTCAATTATGAAATCAAAGCAGATTATTCTCATTGCAACAGGTCGCTCAAAATCTGACGCTATTGACGGACTTGTTAATGGTGATATTACACCATCTTGTCCTGCATCAGTTTTACAGCTTCACCCCAATGTGCATATCTTCCTTGATAAAGCCGCAGCAGCAAGATTATAATTTTTAATAACTTACAGAGCAGTCTTTTGCAACATTTGCAAAGACTGCTTTTTTCTTGCAAAAAAGCATTAACAATGGTATCCTTATACCAAGGAGTTGATATTATGCCAAGAGAAAAACTTGCAAGTCGTTTAGGTTTTATTCTATTAAGCGCCGGCTGTGCTATCGGCATTGGCAACGTATGGAAATTCCCCTGGATGGTAGGGCAATACGGCGGTGCCGCTTTTGTTTTATTATATTTATTTTTTTTAGTCATTATGGGCGTTCCCGTTTTAACCATTGAGTTTGCTATGGGTCGTGCCGCACAAAAAAGTCCTGTAAAGCTTTATCAGGAACTTGAGCCAAAAGGTTCAAAATGGCATTATCACGGTATTTTGTGTATGCTTGGTAATTATCTTTTAATGATGTTTTATACAACCGTTTCCGGCTGGATGCTCAATTATTTTGTATCCACAATAAAAGGTGATTTCATTGGAAAAGATGCTTCGGGAGTTGCACAGAAATTTGATGAAATGTTAGGGAATTTCCCAGTAATGACATTTTATATGATAGTAATTGTTGTTCTTGGTTTTCTTATTTGCTCTTTCAAACTGCAAAAAGGTGTTGAAAGAGTTTCAAAAGTGCTGATGATTGCCTTGTTATTACTTATGATTGTACTTGCAATTAATAGTTGTTTTCTCCCAGGCGGTGAAAAAGGTCTTGAATTTTATTTAAAACCAAGCATCGCAACAATGAAAGAAGTAGGTATTGCCAAAGTTATTGTTGCTGCTATGAATCAATCCTTCTTCACATTAAGTCTTGGTGTTGGTGCTATGGCAATTTTTGGTAGTTATATCGGCAAAGAACACGCACTTATGGGTGAGGCTGTTCGTGTTGCAGGTCTTGACACATTTGTTGCTTTTTGTTCGGGACTAATTATCTTCCCCGCTTGCTTTGCCTATGATATTGAGGCAGGTAACGGCCCACCACTTATTTTTATAACACTTCCCAATATTTTCAACAATATGGAAAATGGTCAGTTATGGGGAGCACTATTCTTCCTCTTTATGACCTTTGCGGCGCTCACAACAGTTATAGGTGCCTTTGAAAATATTATTGCCTGCAATATGGATTTGTTTGGCTGGTCAAGAAAAAAGACCTGTTTGATAAACACATTCCTTATGACAATACTTTCAATGCCTTGCGTTATGGGATACAATTTACTTTCAGACTTCAACCCATTAGGTGATGGCTCAACTATACTTGACCTTGAAGATTTTATCTTAAGCAATATGCTCCCTGTAGGAACAATAATTTTTATAGTTTTCTGCACTACACGTTATGGTTGGGGTTGGAAAAAATTCTTCAGTGAAGCAAATTCGGGTCAAGGTCTTAAAGTGGCTAAATGGATGAAACCATATATAACATACATTCTTCCGATAATCGTCGCATCCGTTTTCATTATGTCGCTTGTAAATTTCTTTAACAAGTAAAAAAATCCACCTTACAAAAACTTGTAAGGTGGATTAATTTTATCTGTTTTTAGTTATTCTTTTCTTTCAACTGTCTTTCTTTATCTTTCTTTAAGAATGCAACCATAGGGATAAAGATAAGTGCTGCAACAATTGCGGCATAAAGGAACATTGCTTCTGTTGGAAGAACCTTTTCTGCACCGTTTTCAATGTAAACAACATCGGAATTCTTTGTTGCAATATTACCAAGTGTCGGACCAACTACCATTGGGATAAGAACCAAGAAAATCATTCTGATTCCCTGGAAAAGTCCAACTTTATCCTGTGGAATGTTATCACGAACAGTTGCACCAAACTGAATCATAATTACAATGTAACCGATAAGTGTTGGAGCAACACCGGCGATGATACCTACAATATTCTTTGTTGATGAGAGAATCAGCAAACCTACAATAAGTAAAAGAACACTTGGAATAAATGCAGCAGCTTTATTCTTCGCATAAACTTTCATAAGGATTACAATACCTGCAACTGCACCCACAATAGCAATAACTGCAGGAATAATAACACCTGCTGAAAGGAAGTTCACACCCTCATTTGCAGGAATAACAACTGAGCCGAGATAGATGAAAAGATATGGGAAGAAAACCTGAAAAGCAGAGTTAAATGTACAACCGGCTAAAAGAATTAAGTAAAGGTTGCTGTTTTCCTTAACTACGCTTGGACGGAAACCATAGAAAAGGTCTGCCCAATAGCTTGTTTTTGGAGCATTGTCTTCTTTCTTATCAAACTTTTTAGGATTTTCAAGAAGGAAAAGTCCTATGATACCAACGAGAGTAACAAAAATACCAAGGCCAATAAAGAATGTTGCATAGGAGATTACGCCACCCTGTGCAAGTGAACCAACAACCATAATTACTGCCATAGCAATAAAGCCCATAAATGTAAATACAGTTTCAACCTTCGCAGTAGTTTCAGGAGTTGTAATATCAGTTACCCAGGCATTAAATGCAGAGTCGTTACTTGTTGAACCCATAAATGTCATTATCATATCCATTACAACAACCACCCATGCAGTTACTGTAACGATTTTTGCGCTGTCTTCCAAGCCGAATAGGTTAGCAATATTTTCTTTTGTGATGAGTCCAAAAAGTGCAGTAACAATACCCCAAGCAATATAACCGATTGAAATAAACATTTTACGGTTTCTCATTTTTTCACTGAGAGTACCCATAATGAAAGTTGTTACAACTGCAACAATCGCAGAAAATGTAACCATAATGTTTACGGCATCAGTAAGTGTAAGTGATGACCCCATTGAGCCTTCGTTAAACACCATATCATTCAAGAATGTGTTGAAATACATGTTTTCAACGTTCCAAGCAAGTGAACCCATAAACATAAAGAGAAGAATTCCTGCCCAGACACGTTTTGTAAGTTGTCCGTTATTTTTATTCATTGTTTTTACCTCGAATTATTTAAAATAATATACACGTGCTTCATAAGGTCTTGTTACAAATGAGTTATGAGTTACAGGATTAAGTCTGTAATTTGAAAGAACAAGTTCACCTTTTGAAAGGTCAATGCCTGCAGGTGCTTCAAAATTAACACATTTGTCTGTGAAAGAGCATATAACAAGAACTTTTTCTCTCTCAAGATTTCTCTCGTAAACAAAAAGTTTGTCGCTGTTCTCATAATACTGCTTAAAGTCACCGTAAATTGCAACTTCGTGTTCTTTACGGAATTTAAGGAGTTTGCGGTAATAATTAAGTATTGAGTTTTCATCTGCCTCAGCTTGAGCTACATTGATTTCTGTGTAGTTAGGATTAAGGTTAAACCAAGGCTCAACGGTTGAGAAACCTGCATAAGCACTGTCATCCCATTGAACAGGTGTTCTTGAATTTTCACGAGAGCCCCTATTTGCCATCTTAACAAAACGGTCACCCTTAATTCCCAATTTATTAAACATAATCTGGTTGTTAAAGGTAATCATATCCTTAAACTCATCAATTGAGTGGAGTTCGATATTTGTCATACCGATTTCCTGTCCCTGATAAATAAATGGTGTACCTTTTTGTAAGTAGCACATTGTTGCAAGCATTTTTGCGCTTTCAACTCTGTATTTAAGACTACCGTAACGGTCAACAATTCTTGGATGGTCATGATTTTCAAGATAAAGTGTGTGCCAACCCTTGCCGTTCATTGCATCGTACCATTTTTGATAACACTTCTTCATCTTTTTAAGATTGAAAGGAGTTTTAATCCAGTCTGTCATAAAACAGTCTGCCTCAAGATGGTCAAAACTGAACATTGTTTTAAGAACTTGTGTTTCGTCTTCCTTAACAAAACGAAGAACTTTTTCAGGTGTGATGAGTGGACCTTCACCAACTGTGAAACAGTCATATTTGGAAAGGACATCATCGTGGAATTCTTTAAGGTACTCGTAAAGGTGTGGGCCACAGTTATAATGCTCCATACCGCAAGCAACAGGAATCGGCACACCGTTTGGAAGTCCCTCTTTCTTTGATATGTATGTAATAACATCTTCACGGAAGCCATCAACACCCATATCAAGCCAGAATTTCATAATATTCTTAACTTCTTCTCTCACCTTTGGGTTATCCATATTGAGGTCAGGCTGACCTTTTGTGAAAACATGAAGGTAATATTCGTCAACAGTTTCAACATACTCCCAAGCTCCGCCTTCAAAGGTTGAAAGCCAGTTGTTTGGTGGCTTTTTACCATTTTTTCCTTTACCTTTACGCCAGATGTAATAATCGTGGTAAGGGTTATCCACACTCTTGCAAGCCTCTTTGAACCAGTGGTGCTCTGTTGACGT
>JAZNIQ010000243.1:0-3009 GCA_045577555.1 Candidatus Fimenecus sp. | reverse complement strand
AAGACAGGCGTTGGTATGATGGATTGTAAAAAAGCTCTTGTTGAAGCTGATGGTGATATGGACAAGGCTGTTGATATTCTTAGAGAAAAAGGTCTTGCTTCAGCAGCTAAGAAAGCAAGTCGTGTAGCTGCAGAAGGTGTTGTTGCTGCTTATAGTGATGCTACTGCAGGTGCTCTTGTTGAAATTAACTGTGAAACTGACTTTGTTGCAAAGGGTGAACCATTTGTTAACCTTTCAAATAAAGTTGCAAAGACAGTTGTAGCATCAAAACCAGCTGATGTTGATGCACTTCTTGCAACAAAAGCAGTTGATTCTGATAAAACTGTTGAAGAAGAAGTTCAGGTAGTATTCCTTGCTCTTCGTGAGAATATGAAAGTTCGTAGATTTGCTTTTGTTGAAGGTCATACATCAACATATATCCACGCAGGTGGTACAGTTGGTGTTCTTGTTGCATTTGATGTTGATGATTCAACAGCTGCTAAAGTAGAATTTGATGCTATGGGTAAGAATGTTGCAATGCAGATTGCTGCTATGAATCCGGAATATTTATGCAAAGATGCAATTTCAGACGATGAACTCGCAAAGATGAAGTCAATCACAATTGACAGTGCGTTGAATAAACCAGATTCACTTCCAGTTCCAATTCTCAACAGCATTATTGAAGAAGCAATTGCTAATAAAAAATGGAGCGATGAAGATATTGCTGTTTATCAGGGTCTTGACCAGAAGCAAAGAAAGAACTTCACAAACTTCATTTCAAAAGAAGCTTATGCTATAATGGCTGAAATCGCAGTTGCTCGTAAAGCAGAAATTTCAGAAAACAAAATTTTTGTTGGTCTTGTTCAGGGACGTCTTGCAAAGCAGATTAAGGAAGTTTGCCTTCTTGAACAGACATTCGTTCGTTCAGACCTCTTCGACGGTGCTGTTAGCGGTTATGTAAATGCAGTTGCTAAAGAGCTTGGCGCTGACATTAAGGTTAAAAACTTTGTTCGTTTTGAAAAGGGCGAAGGCATTGAAAAGAAAGAAGAAAATTTTGCTGCTGAAATTGCAAGCATGATGTAATCTCTTTTTATAAGACCTAAAAAGCGTACAGTTTGTGCTGTACGCTTTATTTTTTTACTTGTAAATTTAATTATATTAATGTAAAATTATATTATTAAAATAAAGCCCATATACTTTATATGGGTGATAATGATGAAACAATATCTTTCTATTATTCTTGCAACTGTCGTTATAATATTTAGCCTATTATATTGTAAAATTCAAAAATCTTCTTCGGAAAATATCATTTTAGCAAATTTGCCTGTAATAATTATAGATGCAGGTCACGGCGGAGAAGATGGGGGTGCTGTTGCAGATGATGGTACACTTGAGAAAGAGTTGAATTTGTCAATTTCTTTTAAATTAAATGATATATTATCACTTTTAGGTTATAGGACTCATCTTATTCGGACAACAGACAACGCTGTTCATACAAGTGGCGATACTATAAGACAAAGAAAAGTTTCAGATATAAAAAATCGATTCGAAGTTATGAATCTGTACGAAAAATGTTTGTATATAAGCATTCATCAAAACAAATTTTATGATAAAAATGTAAATGGAGCACAAACTTTTTATTCACCAAACAACAATGAAAGTAAAATGCTTGCGGAGTATATTCAAAAATCGATTTCTAATCAATTACAACCCAATAATAATCGAGTTATAAAAAAATCTGGCACGGATATATACTTGTTATATAATGCTACTAAACCTGCTGTTATGGTTGAATGTGGATTTATATCTAACAATAATGAATTGATTAAACTTAAGGATAATGATTATCAGAATAAAATGGCAATCTCTATTGCTATTGGAATAATAAATTATAATGTTTCGGAGGTCAAAAATGGCTCAGAAATCTAAAACAATATATATTTGCAGTGAATGTGGATACGAAACTCCTCGTTGGCTTGGTCAATGTCCCGGTTGTAGTGAGTGGAATACATTGAATGAAGAAATAAGAACGGTTGCAAAAGAAAAATTATCAACCCAAAGTCTTGTTGCTTTAAACCGAGGCAAGGCATATCCTCTTTCTGAAATCACTGCTGATGCAGGTCATAGATATAATACTGGACTTAAAGAACTTAATCGAGTACTTGGGGGAGGTCTTGTCAAAGGCTCTGTTGTGCTTTTAAGTGGTGACCCTGGCATCGGTAAATCTACAATTCTTTTACAGATTTGTGAGTACTTAGGTGATGATTTAAAGATTTTATATGTTTCGGGGGAAGAATCTGCACACCAAATTAAACTTCGAGCATCAAGACTTAATGTATATACATTTAATCTTTCAATTCTTTGTGAAACAGATGCTCAATATGTTTGTGAGTATATTCAATCGGAAAAACCGGATATTGTAATTGTTGATTCTATTCAAACTATGGAAATCAACGAATTAAACTCATCTCCAGGAAGTGTTACTCAAGTTCGAGAATCAACTAATTTATTTACAAGAACTGCAAAAATGTCAAATATTCCGATTTTCCTTGTTGGGCATGTGAACAAAGATGGAAATATTGCAGGACCAAAAGTTCTTGAGCATATTGTTGACTGCGTTCTGTATTTTGAAGGTGACAGAAACACTTCATATCGTATTTTGCGAGCAGTTAAAAACCGTTATGGATCAACAAATGAAATTGGTGTATTTGAAATGATCGATAATGGTCTTTCAGAAGTAGAGAATCCATCTTTAATGCTTATTTCAGGTAAACCACAGAATGTATCGGGAACTTGTGTTGCGTGTCTTATGGAAGGGTCAAGACCAATTCTTGCTGAAGTACAAAGTCTTGTAACACCAAGTGGTTTTGGTAATCCTCGCAGAATGGCAACCGGAATTGATTACAATCGTATGTCAATGCTTATTGCAGTTCTTGAAAAAAGATGTGGATATTTCCTTGGAAATATGGATTGTTATACAAATGTAATTGGAGGACTACGCATTGATGAAACTGCTGCTGATTTATCTAT
>JAZNIQ010000242.1:0-1501 GCA_045577555.1 Candidatus Fimenecus sp. | reverse complement strand
GTTATAATACTGTGAAGTTTCTCTGCAAACCCTTGGTCGTCGATTGAAATAACTCCTGCCTTTGAACTGATGCAAAGAGCAAGTTCTTCTCTTTTGAACGGTGCGTCAATATATTTAATATTACGTCCGTCAAAGGAACATTCGTCCTTAATTTCTCTTTTAAGTCTTTCGGAAGCATCGTTGCAAGTAATTACAAGGTAAGCCTTGCGTTTCTTGATTGATGTAACAACGGCATCATGTCCTAAAGACATTTTTCCTGCCCTACGGCAAAGACCGAAAAGACCTTTTAAATTATCCGTTATCATTTTCTTTAATCTGTGCCTCCAAACTGTCATATACTTCATCAGGAATTGTTATTTCAAAAGTCCTGTCAATTCTGCGTGATTTTCGCACCTTACGGAGACAATCAATGTTGTTGCAGATATATGCTCCACGACCTGACTTTTTACCGGTAAGGTCAAGACTGATTTCACCCTCTGGACTGCGGACAATTCTTATGAGTTCATTTTTAGCCTTCTGCTCGTTACATCCGTTGCAACGACGCATTGGAATTTTCTTCTGCTTCATATTATTATCTCCTTTCTGTCGTTAAGTATTAAAAAAATTAACCTTCGTAGAAACCACTTTCAGGTTTGATATCGATTTTCCAACCTGTGAGCTTTGCAGCAAGTTTAGCATTTAAGCCCTTGTTGCCGATTGCAAGAGATAACTGATGGTCGGGAACAGTTACCTGACATTTCTTTTCGTCTGCGTTGATAATTTCAACCTCTATAACATTTGCAGGTGCAAGTGCGGCACCGATAAACTCCGCCGGGTCCTCGCTGTATTTAACGATATCAATTTTTTCTCCTCCGAGAACCTCAACAATATTGTTAACACGAGCACCACGCTGACCGATACAAGCACCGATTGGGTCAACGTTTTCATCCTTACTGCTTACTGCCATCTTTGTTCTGATGCCTGCTTCACGGGAAACAGAGTGAATAGCAACAATGCCGTCATAAATTTCAGGAACTTCTTGCTCGAAAAGTCTTCTTACAAGACCTGCATGAGTTCTTGAAATCATAATTCTCGGTCCACGTTCAGTTTCCTTAACCTCGCTGACGTAAACCTTAATCATCTGACCTTCTGTAAATGTTCCACCCGGAACCTGCTCAGCCTTTGGAAGAACTGCTGTGCCCTTGCCGATTTCAAGAGTGATGTTGCCGTTGATTGGGTCAATTCTGCCAACCTTAGCAGAAACAAGGTCCTTTGTCTTTGACTGGAAAGCCTGAATAACCTGACCGCGTTCTGCATCTTTGATGCCCTGACGGATAACGTGCTTTGCTGTCTGTGCAGCAATTCTGCCGAATTTCATAGTGTCAAGCTCGATTTCAAGAGTTTCTCCTGCTTTTGCATCTGCACGGTACTCCTGTGCATCCTCAACGAGAATGTCTGTATCCCAGTCCTCAAGCTCTTCAACAATATTAAGGTGAATATAAACTCTCATTGTCTGTGCTTC
>JAZNIQ010000241.1:0-3779 GCA_045577555.1 Candidatus Fimenecus sp. | reverse complement strand
ACCCAAACGCTTTGCAATCTCATGGCGCAACAAGTGGATGATACAGCAGTCGGATGTGGTTGCAACTTATGTTACACATAGCTTTGGCGGTGCGTGGCATTTCAAGGCGTTGGCGGAGAGGCAAGGAAAGACAGTGATTGAATTGAGTGAATGAATATGCCCCTTCTATCATTAAGGAAAGTTATGCAAGCAACGCATCATTTTTATTGACTTTAATTATTTGCTATTGTATAATTTATTTGGAGAAAACAATTTGAAAGGAATGAAAATATGAACCCACTTTTTTTCTTATCACGAAAAGAATCAGAAACAAAGGTTGCAAATGACCGTTTGCTTTCCTACGGATTAGGTCTTACCGGTCAGAATATGACCTGCAGCTTTGTTGCAAGCAGATTATTTGTTTATCTTAATACTATTCTCAAAATACCTGCTGAAAAGACAGGTATCATCACAGGTGTCAGCACTATGTGGGATGCCATAAACGACCCCTTGTCGGTGGACTTATTGACCGCAGACGCCACAAGCCTGGCTATAAACTGCGTCCTTTCCTTCTGTGGACACCTCCCATTATCGCTGTTATTGTATTTATGATGTTCCTTGACTTCGGTTTAACTCAAGGTCAGACCATACTCTTAACCCTCATTTTATTCCTTCTTTACGATACATTCTTTTCTCTTCAGGATATCTCAATATGGGGTATGGCAGCTTTATCAAGTCCCGATTCGGTCGAACGCGGACGAGTTATTCAGTGGATTTCAATTCTTGCAGGCTTTGGAGGTACAATCAGCGGTCTTTTCCCAATCTTTAAAGATACAGTTGTCACAAATGAAATAATGAGTGAAAAAAACTCTTATGCATGGGGTGCTTTTATCTTTGGTATAGGCGGTATGCTGATAGCAATGTTAGCTTACCGTATGAAAGAGAAGGTTGTACCCGCTGAAAACGAAAACAAAACAAGCATACTAAAAGACCTTGCAGACCTGAGACATAACAGAACACTCATAATTGTATGTCTGGCGAGAATCGTGCAAAGCATTTCACTTTCTCTTCCCTGAGAATACTTCTTTGAATCACAGGGTATATCCTACAATTTGTTCGGTGCTGAAATTTCAGGCGGTACTGCTCAGGTTGTTTATGGCACCGTTATAGGAATTCCCGGCACAATTGCTGTCTTCTTTACAACCAAGGTTATCAGTCGTATCGGTGGCAATAAAAAACTCCTTGTTTACTCCGAAGCGATTACTCTTGTTGCACGTATAATTGCCTTCTACATAGGTGCAAATGACCGTTTCCTCAACATTGGTGCACTTGGAGCTGTAATACTTATTCTCAGTATGACTCAGATATTGACAAGTATGAAGGACATTGCACACCGTGCGCTTCTGTCAAACTCCATCGATGAAACCGAGCTTGAAACCGGCAAGCGTACAGAAGGCATTGTTTTCTCAATGCAAAATTTCGTTTCAAAACTCATAAGTGCTGTTCCCAAGTTCATTCAGGGCTATGTACTTAAGTTCCTCGGCTTCGACCAGAATATCAAGCATGCGGCAAATCAGACCGTTATCAACGCACAGGTTGCTCCCCGTTTTCTCAAATACCGTTGGCATCTGTTCATTCTCGGCCCTGCTATCGGTTCAGCTCTTTATCTTTTAGTTATCCTTTTCCTTAAGGATGATAAAGAACATATAGCAGAAGTTGAAAGACAGCTTAAGGCAAAAAGAGCTTCAGCTCAGATTGAAGACGTAACTGTATAATCCATTGCGTCATTCACAGTATCACGCTGATGAAAAAGAGCCAAAAAATACCTCTCTCGGATGAACTAAGTGTTCAAGCGAGAGAGGTTTTCTCTTCTATGAAATTATGCGGGAAAGCCGGATACAGTACAAATGGTATCGCGACTGAAACCCTTTAAGTGGATGAAAACGCCCCTGACTTTTTGCGGTCAGGGGGTGATGTTTTTTTATTACTACCAGGTCAAATTTCACTTTCTACGAATTGATTATATAACCCTGCTATAAGCGGGTTCAAAAAAAATGAAAGGTTGATTTTATAACAGATGCTAAAACCGAATATTTCAAATTCAACCCCACCTATGAGGTTAAACTGTGGACGGAAACCTGGTCACTTGACATTATTGATGAATGCTTATTCAAAGCTGATATTGAGTTATTTGTAAATTCTTCCATCTGCCGTTAAAATACTCTTGTCGGCGGCAGATGGTTTTGCCCTCCCTGAAAATACTACATTAATCATAAACAAAGGAGGTTAAAAATGACTACACAAGAAGCGTATCAACTGCTATTCACAAGCTATCCCGACATTGTGAATGTTCATCAAATGTGTGAAATCTTAGGGATAAATATAAAAACCGCATACAAATTATTGAAATGCGGAGAAATCAGAAGTATATATGTCGGCAATAAGTACCTTATCCCCAAAATTGAATTTTTCAGGTACTTAGGTCTTGTTGAAGATTATGACGACAAAAGAAAAAAATAAAATGAATGTATTATCAGGAGGACAAATATTGGTAACAGGACATCTTAGAGAAAAGAACGGTGTCTACCATATCGTTTTCAACTACAAAGACGAAAACGGTAAAAGGCAGACACCTTCAAAATCAACCAGTTTACCCGTAAAGGGTAACAAAAAGAAAGCTGAGCAGATGCTCAGAGAAGCAATCAAAGAAAAGGAAGCCGAACTTCTTGAACTTGAAGAAAGAAGGAAAGAAGAAGCGGAAGCAAAGGATGAGAAAAACATTCTTTTTACAACTTTTCTCCTTGAGTGGCTGGAAATGGTTAAATACTCCGTATCCGCATCAACCTACAGCGGCTATTGCTACTCAGTGAAAAGAGATATAATTCCTTACTTTGAACAAAAGCACCCGAAGCTCAAGCTCCGTGAACTCACTGCAAAGCAGATTCAGGACTACTACACCTATGAGCTAAGCGTAAAAGGCGTAACGGCAAACACCGTTATTCACCGTCACGCAAATATAAGGAAGGCTTTACAGCACGCTTATATGATTGAGCTTATAGATGTAAACCCTGCTGACAGAGTGCAAAGACCGAAGAAAGAACCCTTCGTAGGCAGTGCATACGATGCAGAGGAACTTTGAGGAGCTGTTTGAAAAGGTCAAGGGACATACGCTTGAATTTGCCGTTATACTTGCGGCTTTTTACGGTCTCAGACGAGCCGAGGTCGTAGGTCTTAAATGGAGTGCAGTTGACTTTAACAAAAAGACATTTTCAATCAAGCACACCGTAATGGAAGTAAATGTGGACGGAAAAATTAAACTGATCCCCAAGGACAGTGCAAAAACAAAATCAAGCTGTCGCACACTTCCTATGGTTGAGCCCTTTGAGAATCTGCTTTTAAGAATGAAGGAAGAGCAAGAATATAACCGTAAGCTTTGCGGCAAATCATATTGCACCGATTATCTTGACTATGTATATGTCAATCAAATCGGAGAGCTTATAGCACCCGGTTATATCACAAGATACTTTCCCGAGTTTCTTAAAAAGCACGGCCTTCGCAAAATCCGTTTTCACGATTTACGCCACAGCTGTGCAAGTCTTCTTTATTCAAACGGAGTGAATCTGAGAGATATTCAGGAGTGGTTAGGCCACAGCGATATTTCCACTACCTCGAATATTTACACGCACCTTGATTTTTCATCAAAAGTGGACTCAGCAAATGCAATTTTAGAACATTTTCCGAAGCTGTAACTGCTTCAAAAAAATGTTTATTCAACATCATTTTCAACCTTCCGACGAGAA
>JAZNIQ010000240.1:0-2995 GCA_045577555.1 Candidatus Fimenecus sp. | reverse complement strand
AGTATTGGCATTATCAGATGATTTTTTGATGGAACTCCGTAACCGTGCTGACATTGAAAGTACTATTTCTTCCTATGTTAATCTTAAAAGGGCAGGACGGATAAGTAAGGGTCTTTGTCCGTTTCACGGTGAAAAAACGGCATCATTTACCGTTTACCCCGATACACAGTCATATTACTGTTTCGGATGCGGTAATGGTGGCGATGTAATAACTTTTATTAAAAATATTGAAAATCTTGATTATATTGATGCTGTACGCTTTCTGGCTGACCGTGTAGGTCTTGATATGCCGGACGAGAATAATTACGACAATACAATGAATAAACGCAGACTCCGTATGCTTGAGGCAAATCGTGAGGCGGCAAGATTTTTTCATAATTGTCTTAAAACCAATGACGGCACAGTAGGTTACAGATATTTTAAGGACAGGGGACTCACGGATGATACAATCCGTAAATTTGGTCTTGGTTTTGCACCGGATTCTTTTTCATCTTTGACTAATTATATGCTCCAAAAGGGCTATTCAAAGGACGAGCTTGTTTTTGCAAACCTTGCAAGGCGTTCGCAAAAGAATCCAAATAATATTTATGATAATTTTCGCAATCGTGTTATGTTTCCCATAATTGATGTAAAAGGCAATGTAATTGCTTTTGGCGGACGTGTTATGGATGACTCTAAACCGAAATATCTCAATACATCGGATACTTTGGTTTATAAAAAGAGCATGGGTGTGTTTGCACTCAATCTTGCTAAAAAAAGTGGCAAGGACAGTTTGATTCTCTGTGAGGGCTATATGGATGTTATTGCCATGCATCAGGCAGGGTTTACAAATACAGTTGCGGGACTTGGCACAGCACTTACAAGCGAACAGGCTCAACTGCTTTCCCGTTATGCGTCTGAAATTATGATTTCCTATGATGCTGATGAGGCAGGGCAGAAAGCAGCGGCAAGAGCCTTACAAATCTTTAAAAAGACAAATGTAAAGATTAAAGTTTTGCATTTAAGTGGCGGAAAAGACCCTGATGAAATTATAAAAAATTATGGCATAGAAAAAATGAAAGCCATAATTACAGGTGCGGCAAATGAAATCGAATTTGCACTTCTGCGTGAGCATGGTAAATATGATTTAGCAAGTGATGACGGAAAACGTCAGTATTTACAGGCGGCAGTTAAAATTCTTGCCTCTGTTGGTGCTATTGAACTTGAAATATATGCTTCACGAATTGCAGAGGAGTTATCCGTTGCAAAAGAGGTTATAGTTTCAGAAGCAAAGCGTCAGGCAAAAAGGAATACGGTAATTCGTGAGAAAAAAGAATTTACCGATATTCAACGACAAGAAGATATTCTGGACAAGCTTAATAGTCAACGAAAATCTTTTTACCGTGCCGCAAAGGCGGAGGAAATGCTTATAGCACTTATTATGGCAAACCCCGAATTCCTGAGCGGTGTGGATGAGAAGATTGCATCAGACGATTTTGTAACAGATTTCAACGGCAGAATTTTTAAAGCGGTAACGGACAGGCTTCGTCAAGGAAAATCTGCAGAAATATCATTTTTATATGGTGAACTGAATGATGATGAAATCAGTGCTGTTGCAAAAATACAGACAATTTCACACACTCTTAAAAATACATTTGCAGAATGTGTGGATTGTATAAGTGTAATACTTGATGAAAAAAATAAAAAAAGTCTTAAAGGTGTAAATGTGGAAGACATCAGCGATGAGGACTTTTTGAAGTTTTTTAAATAAAATTTCTTTAGCAGTGAAGGAGAAAACAATGGAAAATATTGATAAGAAATCAGCGTTAAAAGCCTTGGTTGAAAAAGGTAAGGCAGTTGGTAAACTCACAACACAGGAAATCGACAATGCTATTGTTGAGCTTGATATTGAAATGGATGAACTTGATAAGCTCTATGAGCTTATTGAAACCAACAATATTGAACTTATTGATGACCTTGGTGATATGGCAAGAGATGCCATTACTGATGAAACAGATATGGCAAAAACAGATGACGGTGGCATTGGAGATAACAAGACTCTTGTAATGGATGACCCCGTAAGAGTTTATCTTAAAGAAATCGGTCGTGTTCCGCTTCTTACTTCAGAGGAAGAAATTGAACTTGCTATCCGTATTGCAGATGATGATAAAAAAGCAAAACAAAGACTTGCTGAGGCAAACCTTCGTCTTGTTGTAAGTATCGCAAAACGTTATGTTGGACGTGGAATGCAGTTCCTTGACCTTATTCAAGAGGGTAATTTAGGTCTTATCAAAGCTGTTGAAAAGTTTGACTATACAAAGGGCTTTAAATTCTCAACTTATGCTACATGGTGGATTAGACAAGCTATTACACGTGCTATAGCTGACCAGGCTAGAACAATCCGTATTCCTGTTCATATGGTTGAAACAATCAACAAGGTTAAAAAGACAAGCAGTCAGCTTCTTCATAAAAATGGTCACGACCCGTCAGCAGAAGAAATTGCTGAAGAACTTAATATGTCACCTGATAAAGTTCGTGAAATTCTTCGTCTTGCACAGGAACCAGTTTCTCTTGAAACTCCAATCGGTGAGGAGGAAGACAGCCATTTAGGTGACTTTATTCCGGATGACGAAGCACTTTCTCCTGCAGATGCCGCATCAATCTCACTTCTTAAAGAGCAACTTGCTGAGGTGCTTAAAACACTTACTCCTCGTGAAGAAAAAGTTCTTTCACTCCGTTTCGGTCTTGAGGACGGACATCCAAGAACACTCGAAGAGGTTGGTAAAGAGTTCAATGTTACCCGTGAGCGTATCCGTCAGATTGAAGCAAAGGCTTTAAGAAAACTCCGTCACCCAAGCAGAAGTAAAAAACTCCGTGACTTCCTTGATTAATAGGTAAAAAAATATCCCTGTACTAAATCAGTACAGGAAATTTTTTATGACTTTTTATTTGTTTTTCTTAGCAGCTTTTTTAGCAGCTTTTTCAGCCTTCAACTGAGCAGCATAAGCTTCCTGCT
>JAZNIQ010000239.1:0-4702 GCA_045577555.1 Candidatus Fimenecus sp. | reverse complement strand
CCCATGTATGAGTCGCATAAACTAAATTATCGTAAAGCAAGACTTCAAGAAATTATTATATATTTTTCTAATGAAGAAATGTTGACTATTGATGGTGCTTCGATTAAAGATGAATTAGTAAAGGAAATTGAAAAATTAGATATAGAATCAAAAATTATTGTTTTATATCATCCTAATTCAAATACCATTATGGAAATGGTTGTAAATGGCAAAGTATTATTGGATTTTGATACAACAATGATACAAATTGTCAATGAGCGAAATGGGTTTATACTTTTAGGTTGTGCTATGTATTTATTTGCTTTTATATCGGTGATTGAGTTAATAAAAATGAAAAAAAAGAAATGATTTGGTGAAGATTTTGGATAAGAAAGTTTTAGAACAATATTTAAACCAAAAACTGAATATTAAAATTTTTGATGAACTTGATTCTACAAATAATTATTTGAAAAAATTGGGTTCGCAGGGTAAAAAAGAAAATCAACTCGTAATTGCTTTAAGCCAAACAGGTGGCAGAGGCAGAATGGGTCGCTCTTTTTATTCACCAAATGGTACAGGAATTTACTTTTCTTTACTTTTAAACTCAAAAATTTCTGCCGAAAAATCACTATTTTTGACAGTTATGGCTGCTGTTTCTGTTGCAGAAACTGTTATGAAATATAATAAAAATGATGTCAAAATCAAATGGGTAAATGATATTTATATTGACGGTAAAAAAGTGTGTGGAATACTGACCGAAGGTGCTGTAAACAAAGATAAAAAACTCGATTATGCAGTTGTAGGTATAGGCATAAATGTTGCAGCACCAAAAAATGACTTCCCAGATGATATAATGGATATTGCAACTGCTATTTTCCCGGGAAAAGCAGAAGCGAATATTAAAGAGAAAATTGTTGCTGATGTTGTAAACAAGTTTTTTGATATGTATAACGGAATTGATACTGATTTTGTTAAAAGATATAAAGAGTATTCATACCTTACAGGAAAAGAAATCAATATAATTTCAGGTGTAATAACAAGACCTGCAACTGTAATTGATATTACTGACGATTGTCATTTACTTGTTAAAAACGAAAATAATGAAATAGAAGAAATATCGTCAGGTGATGTTAGTGTGAGGCTTCAATGAAAAGAAGAAATTTAATTGTAACCTTAACACTTTCTGCACTTTTCTGTACCTTGATTTGTGTTGGTTCATTTATAAGAATTCCAATGCCAAATTTAATGCCAATTACATTGCAGACTTTCTTTGTGTTACTCACAGGGTTGGTGTTGCCTGTTAAAGCATCAGCACTCGCAACTGTAACTTATATGGCACTTGGACTTGTTGGTTTACCAATCTTTTCGGGCGGTGGGGGATTAGGCTATGTTTTAATGCCTAATTTTGGCTTTATAATCGGTTTTGTTGTATCATCGGTAATAATGAGTAATGTTGTAGAAAAGCTGAAAAAACGCAGTTTTTGTCAATATTTCGCTATATCTTTACTTGGTGTTGCAGTAATCTACATAATTGGTATTTTATATTTCGCAATTATAACAAATGTTTACAATAAAAATGATTATTCGGCAATTTGGTTTGTTCAGACAGTATTCCTGCCATTTTTACCAAAAGAAATAATCTGCATAATTCTTGCATCATTATCAGCATATAAAATAAGACCATATATAACAAAAATCCCACAGTAATGTGGGATTTCGTTTTATCTTATCGTTTTATAAATTAACGGCATTATTTCAGGCTTTTCGACACCGATTTTAAATGAAGTGTTAAAAAGCTTTTCTGCATTTTTGAGCTTTTCGTCTGTTTCAGCGTAAAGAATTGCTATTGTGTCGCCAACATAAATCTTATCGCAAGTTTTCTTTAAAATTATAATTCCTGCACCGTAGTCTATAGTATCAGTTTTCTTTTCTCGACCTGCACCAAGTAAAACAGCACTTTCACCGACAATTCGTGAGTCAATACTTTGAATGTATCCATCTTGGTTAACTTTGATTTCAAGTGATTTTTCGCAACTTGGCAAGAGGTCAGTATTATCAAGCATTTTTGCATTTCCGCCTTGTGCAGTAACGAGTTCTTTAAGTTTATTGAATGCTGAGCCATCAAGCAAAGCATTTTCAGCCTTATTATATGCTTCTTCATATTCCCAATCGCAAGAAATACTTAAAATTGTAGCGGAAAGAACAAGACAAAGTTCCCTTAACTGCTCATCACCTTTATTTTTAAGAATATCAACAACCTCTTTAATTTCAAGTGCATTTCCAATATTTGAGCCAAGGGGAATATCCATATTGGTAATAACTGCTGCCATATTGCGACCGCACTTTTTACCGATTTTAACCATTAATTCAGCAAGCTCTGTGGCACTATCTTCGTCCTTCATAAATGCACCGCTACCACATTTAACATCAAGAACAATGTTCTGAGTTCCTGCCGCAATTTTCTTGCTCATAATACTTGAAGCAATAAGTGAAATATTTCCGACGGTTGCAGTAACATCACGCAAAGCATAAATCTTTTTATCAGCAGGTGCTAAATTGCCTGTCTGTCCTATAAGTGCAATGCCGATTTCATTAACTTGTTTGAAAAAAGCATCTGTGTCAATTGATGTGTTATATCCCTCAATGCTTTCAAGTTTGTCAATTGTACCACCTGTGTGACCAAGTCCTCGACCACTCATTTTTGCCATTTTAATGCCAAGAGAAGCACAAATCGGAGCAACAACAAGTGATGTTTTATCACCAACACCACCGGTTGAGTGCTTATCGGCAGTAATTCCTTCAATTGCAGATAAATCAAGCATATCACCCGATTTTGCCATACTTTCTGTAAGATTTACTGTTTCTTCTTCATCCATTCCATTAATGAAAATAGCCATAAGTAGTGCTGATGCCTGATAATCTTCAATGTTTTCTTTGGTGTATTCTTGTACAAAAAAGTCAATTTCTTCTTTAGTGAGTTTATTGCCGTCACGCTTTTTTTCAATAATATCGTAAATTCTCATATTATTCACCTAATTTTGATTTGTTGAAAGAATAGGGGAGAAGCTGATCTAATGTAAATTCTTTTATATCTTCTTCATTTTTACCTACATATACTTTGAAATCAGCATCACAAAATTCAGTTAATACTTGTCTGCAAGCACCGCAAGGCATAGCGTAGTCAGTTGTTTCGGCATTTTTACCACCAACTATGCAGATTGCAACAAATTCTTTTTCACCATTTGCAACAGCAGAAAAAAGAGCTGTTCTTTCAGCACAATTGGTAAGTGAATATGATGCATTTTCAATATTGCAACCTTTATAAATATTTCCATTTTTACAAAGAAGTACAGCTCCAACATTATAGTTTGAATATGGTGCATAAGAGTTTTTCATAGTATCTTTTGTTAACATAAAAAGGTCTTTTTTATTCATAAAATCACCTTAAATTGAAGTTATCTAAAATTACTTCGCTTATATAATTATATCCTTTAATCGTACCAAGATTTTCGTGTTCAATGTCTTTTGAATATATAAGCAAAGGTACTTGTTCTCTTGTGTGGTCAGTGCCTTTAAACGCAGGGTCACAACCATGGTCAGCTGTAATAACCAATAAATCATTATCTTGCATTTTTGGTATAAAATCATTTAACCAATTATCAAATTCACTTATTGCATTTGCATAACCGTCAGTATCTCGTCTGTGACCGTATTTCATATCAAAATCAACAAGATTTGTAAAACACAATCCATTAAAATTATTATTTAGTAATTCAAATGTTTTGCACATACCTTCATTATTTGAATGAGTATAATTTTTTTCTGTAATTCCTCGATTTGTAAAAATATCTGCAATCTTTCCAACTGAAACAACATCCAATCCATTTTCAACAAGTTTATCAAGCATTGTTTTTTCAGGTGGTTCAAGTGAAAAATCACGCCTTTCAGCAGTTCTTGTAAATGGGTATTTACCATTGAAAGGTCTTGCAATAACACGTCCTACTGCATATTCACCTTTGAGTATTTTTCTTGCTATTTTACAGTATTCGTAAAGCTTTTCAAGTGGCACAACATCAGTATGTGCAGCAATTTGAAAAACGCTGTCGGCAGATGTATAAACAATTATGTTTCCAGTTTTAATGTGTTCTTCACCATAATCTGCAATAACTTGAGTTCCCGAATATGTTTTATTACAAAGAGTGCCACAACCTGTTTGTTTTTCAAACTCCTCTATAATTTCAACGGGAAAACCATTCGGATATGTTGGCATTGGTTTTTCTGAAATAATACCTGCAATTTCAAAATGTCCGATTGTAGTATCTTTTCCTTTAGATAATTCTTGTAAAGCACCATATTTGCCGATAGGTGCTGTGCAATCTTCTAAATTAACGCCATCAATATTGCAAAGACCAAGTTTTATAAGATTTGGGATATGAAATTTATCTGATTTTGAAATACTTTTGAGAGTATTTGCACCTGTGTCTCCGAAACATTCAGCATCAGGTGCATTGCCAATACCAAAACTGTCAAGGACAATCAAAAAAACTCTTTTGTATTTCATTAATATCCACTACCTTGTTCGTTTTTAATAATTTTAACAATTCTACTCGTACCAAGACGCGATGCACCAAGGTTGATGAAATCTTCTGCATCATCAATTGTTGCAATTCCACCTGCTGCCTTGATTTTCTTGCCATTAGTAGAAGTCGGAGGCCAAGCGGTC
>JAZNIQ010000238.1:0-3113 GCA_045577555.1 Candidatus Fimenecus sp. | reverse complement strand
TGTTGGCACACTTGTTGCACGTATGCCTGATGATAACCTTGGTGATATTATGGGTGACATCACAAAACGTCGCGGACGTGTTCTTGGTATGGGACCTGCTGATGAACCAAAGATGCAGGAAATCACAGCGGAAGTTCCAATGGCTGAAATGGGCGACTTTACAACAGTTCTCCGTTCAGTAACAGCAGGACGCGGTTCATTCTCATTTGAATTCACACGCTATGAACAAGCTCCTCAGAACATCGTTGAAAAAGTTATTGCAGAAGCAAAAGTTGACGAAGAATAAAATAAAAATTATCCCTATGGAAATCCATAGGGACTTTTTATTGAGTAAAGAACAAATGATTAAAGCAATGTCATTCTGAGCATAGCGAAAGAATCTTATCACACAATAAAGATTCTTCGTTGTTTCGCTCCTCAGAATGACATATTTATTTTAATTTTCACATAAAATAACAAGAGCGGGGTCAAGGCCCCGCCCTACTATTACATTTTAATTTCAGAATACGATTCTGTAAAGTTCAACGATAATTGTCCAGAGTCTTGTGCTTTTAAGGATGAAAGCAATTCTTTTAATAAACGGAAGAATACCTTTCTCCTCTTCATACTCCTGTGTTGGTTCATCATTAATAACAAGTGCCTGAGTAAGGCAAAGACCACCTTCACCGAAAACTTCTGCTCTTACATATTGGAAGTCCTCTGCGCCCTTTACTGTATCAAGATCAAGTGTCACGTCGCCTGAACTGATTGGTGCGTTATAAATTACTTTACCATTTGCAATAAACTGAACTGTATGTGCGTTGTCAGCAGAAACTGTTACCTTGTGACCATCAACTGCAACTTTAGTGAATACAGGATATGGAATACCTGTATTTTTCACATCAAAGCCTTCTGCAGGACCGATAATGTCATTACCGACAGGAAGGTTTCTTGTCACCATAAAAGATGCACCTGACTGCATAGTTTTCTTTATGTTTTCCACAGTATTTTCTTCCATCATATAGATATTGAATGAACTGTCAATATTATTTACTGTATGAGCATCAGTATTGCTGAAACCAATTACATTTTTGCCATATGGCAATGTGTACATAAGAAGATTGTCCCACAAAATTCTGTCATAAGGTGTAACGCTGTTAGTTTCGTTAAAAACTTCGATACCAAGGCAAGAATCATATTTAAGGATAATGTCGCCAAAGTACTTAACGTTCTTTTCTTTGCTTACTCTGGAAATATCGTCACGACTCTCCAACCAGTCACCCGGATGATTGATGATTGAAAGTCCACCATGTTTCTGTGTGAATTTCACTGCATCTTCAAAACCGTTTTCCCAGCCGCCGTAACCGTTACCAACATTTTCAGGTAAGAAAAATGCGTTAACGTGACTCTTGGTAAGGGTCATATTATTAAGTTCGTTTGCGCCAACAACACAAGTCATATGTTTTCCGCGAATTGTGCCGTCTGCAGTAGGATATGTACCTGTTATGATGCCTTCGTATTCTTCATCAGTAAGGTGAGCAACGGTTTCGCCAAGAAGCTTCTGATATGAATAAAGCAAAACTTTTTTTGGTGCTCTGTTCCACTCAACACCTGTTACACCGTGGTCAGAATTTGCTAAAAAATCATAATCCTGATTGTAATATTCCTTGACCATTGTAGCAAGGTCAACACTTGCATCGCTGTAAGTTGTATGAGAATGAAGCGAGCCTTTATATGCGCCCCATGCACCGTCACCTTCCCAAACAACATCGCTGTAAGGTGATACGATTGTATAATCACGGTTCACGTCCTTGATATCTGCTGCAAAGCCAACAATACCCAAGCAAGGGCTAAAACAAATAACCATACAAAGAATAAGCGAGATAATTTTCTTCATAAATTTTCCTCCTTGATTTTTCCTTTTTTCAATATTATACCATAATTATATAATATTCGCCTGTGAAATTCAATATAAATTTGCACATTATGTGTCATACAATTTCACTAAAAAAGACGGTCTTACGACCGCCTCTTTATATATCATTCTTTCTTTTTTATCTGTTTGACAACCTGATTGCCATACACGGCGGTGCCTGTTACAAGTATGCCCTGCACCACACTTTCAGGAGATAAACCTAAAATGGCGATTGCACCAAGAATTCCGAAAAATAAAAGTATAATCGGAATATACTTATCAGGAATTTTTTCGGTATTTTTGATTATCGCACCAATTATATTCAGCACAGGAATCAACAAAAGTGCATTTTCTGTTATAAACTCTATCATATTTTCTCCTCATAGTATAATACTTACCAAAGCGCCACAAGCAGCACTGATTGCAGTAACCACAAATTTATCCCACAACCAACCAGGTCGTCTTTTCAAAGCCTCAATACTTGCTTTTAATTCGCCCAAAGTCACAAGCATACTATCAAGTTTTGTCACGCTCTGCACTTGGATAAGAGTTACCTCATTGACCTTTTTGTAAAGAATTTTAATATCTTCTTCAACTGCATCAAGTCTGTGATTTAAAACGTCCATTTCTGTCATAATTTATTCCAAATCTTCCTTTTTAACAAAACCGGTAACATTTTCGCCAACAGGCTTTTTGCCAACTCTTGACAGTGAATTTGTAATTCTCATCCTACCGTTAAGAACTTTTCCGTCATAGATATAATATTCACCGTCAATGGTTTTTATCTCTGTTGACGCGATTGAGGTTGCAAAAAGTTCTGCATCTTTTAAAATGACCTTTTCCCCTGCTGAAAAGTCTTTTGGTGAAGGTTTAGGTGTAGGTTTTTGCGGAGTCTGTGGCTTCTGAGGTTTCTGACTTTTTTCAAATCCGTTAAGTCCGTTGAGTTTCATAATTGACGGATAGTGCTTATATGCCTCATCCAAATCCACATATCCTTGAATCCCTTCAACCCTGCCCTTTGCACTTTTCTGCCACATACCGTAAACTCTTTCAAAAGTCGGTTTGTTGGTCCACTGCGCAAGCCAGATGTCATATCTGTTAAAAATCTCGTCGGTAAAATAATTATCAAGCCAATGTTTGTTTGCATAAATACAAACGTAATAGCCATAACTTTCCATCTTTTCGCAAAAGGCTTTTGCAATCTGTGAAACTCTTTCTT
>JAZNIQ010000237.1:0-3606 GCA_045577555.1 Candidatus Fimenecus sp. | reverse complement strand
GTTGAAACAATGGGTGGACTTCACCCTGCTTATGAATTTGTTTCATCCTGCCTTAAAGCAGGTAAGAGCGTTGTAACATCAAACAAAGAACTTGTTGCAGCAAAGGGTTGTGAACTTTTACAGTTCGCAGCAGAAAACAATGTTAATTTCTTGTTTGAAGCATCTGTTGGTGGCGGTATTCCAATTATCCGTCCTATTTCACAGTGCCTTGCAGCAAATGAAATTGATGAAATCGCAGGTATTTTAAATGGTACAACAAACTTTATTCTTACAATGATGATTGAAAAGAATATGAGCTTTGAAGATGCATTAAAACTTGCTCAGGACAACGGTTATGCAGAAAAAGACCCTACAGCAGACGTTGAAGGTCACGATGCTTGCAGAAAAATCTGTATTCTTGCATCTCTTTGTTTTGGAAAACATGTTTATCCGGATTCCGTTTATACAGAGGGAATTACAAAAATTACTCTTGATGACGTTGCATATATCGGTGCTTTTGGTGGCGTGATTAAACTTTTAGGACGCGCAAAAAGAATGGAAGACGGTAAAATTTTTGCAATAGTTTCTCCTGCAATCGTTATGAATGGCAGTCAGTTGGCATCGGTTAACGATGTTTTCAATGCAATTCTTGTTCGAGGTGATGCAACGGGTGATGTTGTTTTCTACGGCAAGGGTGCAGGTAAACTCCCGACAGCATCAGCAGTTGTGGCGGACGTTATTGATTGTGCAAGAAATATGGACAGAAAGAAACCTATCGGCTGGGGCGAAGCACAGGAGAATTATGTTGTTGATTACAAGTCAGCAGTTAATCCTCTTTATATCCGTGCTGAGGTTACAGACAAAGCAAATGCATTACAAGATGTTGTTGCTACTATTGGTAAAGTTCAGGTGCTTGAATTTCCAGGTTGCAAATCAAATGAATTGGCTTTTGTAACATCTGCTATGGCAGAGGGCGAACTTGCAAAAAAACTTAACAGTATTTCTTCAATCAGCATAAAATCTCTTATAAGAGTTACTGATTATTGATAAATAATCTATACAGGAGGCATATATGGGACTTATAGTTCAGAAATTCGGCGGTTCAAGTGTTCGTGACGCTGAAAGAGTTATGAATGTTGCCCAGATTGTTACTGATACTTATCGTGCAGGTAATGATGTGGTAGTTGTAGTATCAGCACAGGGTGACACAACTGATGATTTAATTGAAAAGGCATATGAAATTAATGAAAAGCCATCAAAAAGAGAAATGGATATGCTTATGGCATCCGGTGAGCAGATTTCAATAGCACTTCTCTCAATGGCTATTGAGAAGTTAGGTTGTCCTGCAGTTTCACTTCTTGGTTGGCAAGCTGGATTTAACACAAGTTCTGCTTATGGTACAGCAAGAATTAAGAATGTTAAAACAGACAGACTTCGTTCTGAAATTGACCGTCATAACATTGTTGTTGTGGCAGGTTTTCAGGGACTTAACAAATATGATGATTTAACAACTCTCGGTCGAGGCGGCTCTGATACAAGTGCTGTTGCTATTGCTGCTGCTCTTCGTGCAGACCGTTGCCAGATTTTCACAGACGTTGAGGGTGTTTACACAGCTGACCCAAGAAAAGTTGAAAACGCAAAGAAACTTCAGGAAATCACATATGATGAAATGCTTGAGCTTGCAACTCTCGGTGCACAAGTTCTCAATAATCGTTCTGTTGAAATGGCTAAAAAGTACAATGTTGAGTTAGAGGTTCTCTCAAGTCTTAAGAGAGTTCCCGGTACAATCGTTAAGGAGGTTACCAAAATGGAAAAAATGCTCATTAGAGGTGTTACAAAAGATACAGATGTAGCACGTATTTCAGTTACAAAAATCCCCAACACTCCGGGTGTTGCTTTTAAACTTTTCGACGTTCTTGCAAAACACAAGATTAATGTTGACATTATTTTGCAGTCAATCGGACGTGACAGCACAAAGGATATTACATTTACTGTTTCAAAGAGCAATGCAGAAGAAACAGTTGAATGTGTAAAGAACGTTTTTGATATTGAAGATAAAGATATTATCTGTGATACATCAGTTGCTAAAATTTCAATTGTTGGTGCAGGTATGGAATCACATCCCGGAACTGCGTCAAAAATGTTTGAGGCTCTTTATGAAAGAGACATCAACATTGATATGATTGCAACAAGCGAAATTAAAATTTCAGTTCTTATTAACCTTGAGGATGCTGACCGTGCCGTTAGTGCTATCCACAAGGCATTCTTCCCTGCGGAATAATTGCGATTAATTTTAGAGAGAAACGATTTAGTTTCTCTCTATTTTATAAAATTACAAAGATAATTAAAGTGAAGGAGATATAAATATGACAGACAAGTTTGTAAAAGAAGGTCTTACCTTTGATGACGTGCTTCTCATTCCTGCAGAAAGCAACGTTCTTCCAAGCGATGTTGACATTTCAACTCAACTTACAAAGAAAATTAAGTTAAATACACCTGTTCTCACTGCGGCTATGGATACAGTTACTGAAAGTAATATGGCTATTGCTATCGCACGTGAAGGTGGTATCGGTATTATTCATAAGAATATGTCAATTGATGCACAGAAAGCACAGGTTGACAAGGTTAAGAGAAGTGAAAACGGAGTTATCAATAACCCATTCTTCTTATCTCCTGAAAACACAGTTCAGGAAGCAGATAATCTTATGCACCGTTATAAGATTTCAGGCGTTCCTGTTTGTGACGAAAACGGCAAACTTGTTGGTATCCTCACAAACCGTGATATGAGATTTATTGCTGATTACAGCGGTAAAATCAAGGATTATATGACAAGCGAAGGTCTTGTTACTGCTCCCGTTGGTACAAATCATGACGAAGCAAAGAAAATTCTTATGAAACATAAGATTGAAAAGCTTCCTTTGGTTGACGAAGCAGGTTTCCTTAAAGGTCTTATTACAATTAAAGATATTGAAAAGGCTGTTAAATATCCAAACTCTGCAAGAGATTCTATGGGAAGACTTCTTTGTGGTGCGGCAGTAGGAGCAACAGCAGACGTTCTTGACAGAGTGGCAGCACTTGTTGAAGCAGGTGTAGACCTCATTACTCTTGACTCTGCACACGGACACAGCCAGGGTATTATCAATGCTGTTGCAAAGGTTAAGGCAGCATACCCTGAAATTTCACTTATTGCAGGTAACGTTGCAACTGCAGAAGCTACAAAGGCTCTTATTGATGCAGGTGCAGACTGCGTTAAGGTTGGTATCGGTCCCGGTTCTATCTGTACAACTCGTGTTGTTGCAGGTATCGGTGTTCCACAGATTACTGCAGTTTATGATTCAGCAAACGAGGCTGCAAAGCACGGAATTACAGTAATTGCTGACGGTGGTATCAAATATTCAGGTGAAATCGTTAAGGCTATCGCTGCAGGTGCTTCCGCTATTATGGTTGGTTCACTTGTTGCAGGATGTGAAGAATCACCAGGAGAAAGTGAAATTTACCAAGGTCGTCAGTTTAAAGTTTATCGTGGTATGGGTAGTATTGCTGCTATGAACAATGGTTCGAAAGACAGATACTTCCAGGCTAACAACAAGAAACTTGTTCCTGAAGGTGTTGAAGGTCGTGTGCCAT
>JAZNIQ010000236.1:0-9783 GCA_045577555.1 Candidatus Fimenecus sp. | reverse complement strand
GTTCCTCTTATGGAGGATAGCCCGTATGAAGCTGTTAAGAATAATATTTTAGGTACATATAATACTGCATTTTGTGCAAATGAATACGGCGTTAAGAATTTTGTTCTTCTTTCTACTGACAAGGCTGTTAATCCTACAAATGTTATGGGTGCAACAAAACGTGTGTGCGAAATTGTTGTTCAGCATTTTAGCAAAATTTCAAAGGGTACAAAATTTGCTGCAGTCCGTTTTGGTAATGTTCTTGGTTCAAACGGAAGTGTTATTCCGATTTTTAAAGAACAGCTTGAACAGGGTGGACCACTTACAGTTACTCACCCTGACATAACACGTTACTTTATGACAATTCCAGAAGCGAGTCAACTTGTTGTACAAGCCGGTGGACTTGCAAAAGGTGGAGAAATTTTCGTTCTTGATATGGGTGAGCCTGTTAAGATTGTTACTCTTGCAGAAAATCTTATCAGACTTTCAGGTTTTGAACCATATAAGGAGATTGAAATTCAATTTACTGGTCTTCGTCCCGGTGAAAAACTTTATGAGGAGTTGTCCCTCGAAGAAGAACTTGATGAAAGACAGAAAACAGGTAACGATAAGATTTTCGTTACAAAGCCTTTACAGATTGATGATGAACAGCTTGAAAAGGACATTAAATCAATTGCAGACCTTAAACCGGAAGAAGTCCGCGCATTCTTAAAACGAATTGTGCCTAATTACAAACCACAATAATTTTTAATATTATATTTAAACACATTGGAGATGTTCGCAAATGCAAATCAAAATTGAAAAAACAACTGCCCCAAAGGCAAAGCCTGACTGGAAAAACTTAGGATTCGGTCACATTTTCACAGACCATATGTTTATTATGGATTATGATGAAGGACAAGGTTGGCACGATGCAAGAGTTGTACCTTATCAGCCTGTAGTTCTTGACCCGTCAGCACTTGTTTTCCACTATGCTCAGGAATGTTTTGAAGGTCTTAAAGCATATCGTATGGAAGATGGTAATGTTCAACTCTTCCGTCCTGATAAGAATGCAGAAAGAATGCAGTCAACTCATGACAGACTCTGTATTCCACAGATTCCTGTTGCCGATTTTGTAGATGCTGTTAAAGCACTTGTTTCAGTTGATAAGGATTGGGTACCATCTGAACCTGATACAAGCCTTTACATCAGACCATTTACAATTGCAACTGAACCTGTTTTAGGTGTCAAAGCATCAGCTAAATATCAATTCATCATTATCTGCTCACCATCAGGTGCTTATTATGCAGAAGGTCTTAACCCTGTTAAGATTTATGTTGAAGAAGAATTTGTTCGTGCAGCACCGGGTGGCACGGGCTCTATTAAGTGTGGCGGAAACTACGCAGCATCATTGGCAGCAGGTGAAAAAGCACACAAACTTGGTTATTCACAGGTTCTCTGGCTTGACGGTGTTGAGAGAAAGTATGTTGAAGAAGTTGGCGCTATGAACATTATGTTCAAGCTTAACGGTGAGATTTATACAGCAGCAACATCAGGTACAGTTCTTCCCGGTATTACAAGAATGAGTTGTATTGAAGTTCTTAAAAACTGGGGTTACAAAGTAAACGAAGGTAAACTTGCTATCGATACAATTATGGAGGCAGGTAAAAACGGTGGTCTTGAAGAAGTATTTGGTACAGGTACAGCAGCAGTTATTTCGCCTGTTGGTTCACTCAGATATAAGGATGACGTTGTTGAAATCAATAATTTTGAAATCGGTGAACTTACTCAGAAACTTTACGACACTCTTACAGGCATTCAGTATGGTAAGCTTCCAGATACATTCGGTTGGACAGTTAAAGTTGACTGATTAAAAGAATAAATAATTAAAGGACAGGATTTGAACTGAATCCTGTCCTTGCTTTTTTGCTTATTTACTTGCTTCTTTTAAAAGTTTTAAGATTTTCTCTCTCGGGAAAATGTATTTCTTGTTGCAGAAATGACAACAAACCTCAGTTTGCTCATCTTCTGCCATTTCGCGAAGACCATCTGCACCCGCACCGATTAATGCTCTTGTAACTCTTTCGGTACTGCAATCGCATTTGTATTCAACTTCCTGTGTGTCGAGAAGCTGCATAGGAAATTCAGAAAGTACAGTTTTGCAGATATCTTCCGGAGTAAGTCCTTCTGCAAGCATTGTTGTAACAGGCTTAATCCCTTCAAGGCTTTTTTCAACAAGCGAAATTGTATCTTCTCCTGCAGTGGGGAGCAACTGAATTAAAAACCCACCTGCTAAAAGTACCTCTTCACTCTGTGGGTCAACAAGTACGCCTAAAGCACAAACTGTGGGTGTTTGCTCACTGGTTGCATAATATGCTGTGATGTCTTCTGCAATTTCACCCGAGATAATAGGAGTCTGCGCACAGTAAGGCTCTTTCATACCAAGGTCTTTGATAACAGTTAAAAAGCCATTTTTACCAACTGCACCTGATACATCAAGTTTGCCTTTATTATTAAGTGGAAGATTAACTCTTGAATCACCGATGTATCCTTTGACTTGACCTTTTGAGTTTGCAACTGCAACAACGGGTGATGCAGGACCGCCACCACTGATTTTAAGAGTGAGTGTGTCCTTGTCACCTTTAAGGAGGACACCCATCATGGATGCACCTGTAATAAGTCTGCCAAGGGCTGCAGAACACACTTTTGATGTGTTGTGGATATTCTGCATTTCCTTAACCATTTCGGTTGAATCAAGAGCAAGACAGTAAAGTGTACCATCTTCGGAAATCATTCTTACAAGTTTGTTCATTTTAATTCATCCTTAAATATAGTCTTGTTTTTTCTTGCGACAACAACAATACGTTGCGTTTCTTCATTTACGGAATTGTCACTGTAATCGTCAAATGTATTCAGTATTTCAAATCCGCATTTTTCAAGCATAAAAAGTATATCTTCAGGTTTGTAAGCATATTCATAAAAATTTTCGCTGTAACGCTCATAATACTCGTCATCTTCGTTTTTAATAAAGAAATCAAGGTCGATGCTTGTGGTTTGTGTATCTTGATTAAAGGCATTTTGCCATACACAGTAAACATCATCCATATCATAGACAAAAGTATTATTGCCGAGAATTTTTTCATGCTTATATGGTGTATTCATATCAAATATGAAAATTCCACCCATATTCATAAAGAGTGAAATAAGAGAAAATGTCTTTTCAACTTTATTAAGACTGTCAATGTGGTTAATCGTGTCAAGAGATGAAACAGCACAGTCTATTGTGCCGTATAGGTCAAGCTCTTCACCTTTTTGACAAAGAAACATTGCAGAGGAATTTTCCTCATACTTTTTTTCGTTTGCCACCATAAGCATATCTTCACTTGCATCAACACCGATAACATCATACCCCTGCTTTTCAAGCAGAAACGAAAGTGTTCCTGTTCCGCAACCAAGGTCAAGCAAAAGCCCTCCGTCAACACCGTTTTTGTGTAACAGAGAGCAGACTTTATCGGTAATTTTTTCATAAGGAACATTTTCAGTTAAAATATCATAAACTGATGAAAAAATACCATAGCTCATTTTTTAACTCTTTCAAAAATCTTTTCGTAACCGTCAGCACCATACTGAAGTGAACGGTTTACACGGCTGATAGTTGCTGTAGAAGCACCTGTTGCCTTGACAATGTCGTTATATACTTTTTTCTCTGAAAGCATTCTTGCAACAACACAACGCTGTGCCATTGAATGAAATTCATTAACAGTGCAAAGGTCCTGAAAGAAATCGTAGCATTCTTTTTCATCCTTTAACTGTAAAATGCATTGTACAAGAAATTCAGTATTTTCATTTTTAAAATCAATTCCCATTATTGAGAACCTCCCAAAATTATTTCCCTTTCACATTTTAACACATTAAAACTTGAAAGTAAAGAACAAATTTACATTGCAAGGTGTAAAATTGTTCCCGGAATTACAGAACAAAGGTACATAATCCCTAAAATTCTGAGGTTTTCTTTGATTTTGGATTTGTCACGGAATAATATGAGCAGTCCGGCACCTGCATTTGTGCAAAGTCCCGCAATTAAAGCCCCGAAGCTTAGTGTTCCCTCAATATAGAGTTGAGTTAAAAGTACGGAAGACGCACAATTAGGTATAAATCCGATTAAAGCAGACAGCATTGGCTGGAATAAAGAATCCGAAAGTAAAATGTGAGAAAGTTTGTCCGTGCCTATAAATGCCACTGCAATATCAATCAAAAGGGTAAATAAGAGCAAAAATCCAAAAACTTTTACGGTGTGGATGAGTGCGGGGCGTAAAACTCCGCCGTTTTCTTCACAACCGCAATGGTCGTGTTCACATAAGTCATGTGAGTGATGGTGTTGGTGGTTATGTGCCTTTTTTTCTATAAGATATATTCCGTATCCGAAAAACAATGCAATTAAAATTTTGGCAACAATGAGTCTGAAAATTTCATAACTACCATTGTGAGCAGTTGCAAGCAGAATTATTGCCTCGTCAGAGGTGGAAAGAAAAACTGCAATAAGAGTACCAAGAGTGATTATTCCGCTCGAATAAAGATTTGCACACATTACAGAAAAACCGCATTGAGGAATACAACCTAACAATGTTCCCACAGCAGGACCAGCGGAACCCGCACGAGTGAAAAAATGCTTGATTTTATCCTGTGCCTTATGCTCAAGAAATTCAATAAGCAGAAAAGCAATAAATAAAAAGGGAAGTGCTTTTAGTGTGTCCAGTACGGCATGAGAAATAATATCAAAAAAGACACTTGCAGAATATACAGGAACTTCTATGTGAGCGTGGAGAAATGTTGTCATATCAGATTCTCCTTTCTGCAGTTCTGACAAATTCCGTACAATACGATTTTAGAGTTGTCAATTTTAAATTTATGGTCATTGTAAATATGTGCTGAAAGTTCATCAAGAAAATCACATTCTGTGTGAAAAAGCGTTCCGCAAGAGGAACATTTTAAATGATAGTGATTGTGACAATTTTCACTTTCTAATTGATAGCAACAGGCGTTGTTTTCACCTGAAAAGAATTTCCTTGCCTTTTTTTCATCACAAAGTTTATCCAATTGACGATAAACAGTAGTTCTGCCAATATTATCCCCATTGGAAACCAATGCAAAATATACATCTTCTGCAGAAAAGTGCTTATGAGGATTATTTGCTAAAAAATCATAAACTAATTTACTTTGCTTTGTGTTGTAATTCATAATTCTGCCTTTCATAAAACGAATTTGAAATTCAGTTTCAAATTATATCTCCGTGAAAGCAATTTGTCAAGAGTATAAAAGACTTTATGATAGGTATTTTCGATTTGGAATTATTGACTATATTTAGCTTTTAATATATAATCATCATAACAATATTTACAACTATGAAAGGGAATAGTTATGAGTAAATCAGAAATCAAATTTATATGTGTTGTTTTGGCAATTACAATGTGCCTTGGAACACTTACTGCTTGTTCCATTGGTGGCAATGGTGGAGGCGGAAATGGCGGTAATTCAACAGACGATTATGAAATTGTTGTTGACAACACAGGTGCCAATACTGTAACCGATTATAATAAAGAGGGTGCATACACTCTTAATATTGATGCAGGTGATGAAATTCACGATATAAGTGACCTTCTTTTCGGTGCATTTTTTGAAGACATCAACTTTGCTGCCGATGGTGGTCTTTATGCGGAAAAAGTTGTTAACCGTTCATTTGAATATGATTATCATGCACAGGATGACGGACTTTATCGTTGGTCATCGGTAAATGGTGCAAAACTTAAGGTTGACTATCTTCCAAATCATTCACTTAATGAAAACAACCCACATTATCTCATTGTCAATAACGCCACAGATGGTGCTGCAGGTGTTGAAAACAAAGGTTTCCTTGACGGAATGAGCATTAATGCAGGGGAAAACTATAATATGTCATTCTATGCAAAGTCAAAGAAGGGTTACACAGGTAATTTCTATGTTAACCTTGTTGTTGACGGCAAAGTTGTTGCAAGTGATATTATTCCTGCAATATCAAATGAATGGACAAAATACTCAACAACACTTACACCAGATGTTACTGCACATCAGAATGTAACATTACAGGTGCTTATTGATAATGGTGAAGCATATTTTGATATGATTTCTCTTTTTCCTGAAAATACATATAAAAACCGTGAAAACGGATTGAGAGCGGATATGTGCCAACTCCTTGAAGAGCTTGAGCCTAAATTCTTGCGTTTCCCGGGCGGTTGTATTATCGAGGGTTATGACTATGCAACTGCATATAATTGGAAGGATTCTATAGGAACAGGTAAAAACGGCCTTCCACTTGAATTTAACGGAACATATGGCGATGTTGCCACAAGAAAACAGGGTACAAATCTTTGGACAAACATTGATTTGACGGATGATACTTTACCTTGCTTTATGTCCTATGGTTTAGGTTTCTTTGAATATTTCCAACTTGCTGAAGATATTGGTGCTATTGGTGTGCCGGTGCTTAATGCAGGTCTTTACTGTCAGGCAAGAGGCAAAGGTGCTCTTTCAATGGATAGTGCTGAGTTTAAGCAGTATGTTCAGGATATGCATGATCTTGTTGAATTCTGTCGTGGCGATGAAAATACAACCTGGGGTAAGGTGCGTGTTTCTTTAGGACGTACTGAACCATTCAAACTCAAATATATCTGCATTGGCAATGAAAACTGGGGACAGGATTATTATGAAAGATATTCTGCTTTCTTAAAGTCATTTAATGAAGCAAAAGAAAAAAATCCTGAACTTTACAAAGGCATTGAACTTATTTATTCTTCCGGTGTAGATGACGGTATCAGCGGTCAGGATTATCTTGCATCATATGAATATGCAAAGAAAGAACTTGAAAAAATGGGTTCAACAGATGCTTCTGATTTTGCAGCAGCAACTGACCATCACTATTACAATGACCCATCATGGTTTTTGCAGAATGCAGATTATTATGATGAAGATAATTACAAGAGAAATGTTCAGAATATGACTGACACTATTTATGGTGGTGGCATTAAAGTCTTTGTCGGTGAATATGCTTCATGGAGCAACACTCTCAACTCTGCACTTTCAGAGGCTGCATATATGACCGGACTTGAAAGAAATGGTGACATTGTTGAAATGGCAGCTTACGCACCACTTTTCGGTAATCTTACGGCAACTCATTGGGCACCTGACCTTATCTGGTTTAATAACCATCAGGTAACAGGCTCAATCAACTATTATGTTCAAAAACTTTTCTCAAGAAATCAGGGTTCAGCAGTCCTTAAACATTCATTTGCAGGTGCTGAAATTGACGAACCCGTTCTTTCCGGTGCAGTTGGTGTAGGTACTTGGTACACATCTGCTAAATTTGATAACTTAATTGTTACAGATAATGAAACAGGCGAAACACTTGCACACGAGAAATTCAACACAGCATTTGCAAAACGCGATTGGAATTTTGCATCCGACGGTAAATGGAAAATCAAAAAAGGTGCTCTTGTGAACACTACAACAGATATGGCATATTCCAACACAGGTAGCGTGGCATATTTTGGTGACACAAGCTGGGATAATTACACAATGACCGTTCAGGCAACAAAACTTGATGGTGGAGAAGGCTTTATCATTCCTTTTGCTGTAAAGGATATTGATAATAATATTTTCTGGAATATAGGCGGTTGGAATAATACAATTTCAGCACTTCAGAAAATTGAAGCAGGTAGCAAGACTGATAAGATTGTTGGTACTGTTAAGGATATTACAATTGAAACAGGCAGAACATACGAAATCAAGGTTGTGGTTGATGGTGCCCGTGTGCAAGGCTACATTGATGGTGAACTCTATTTTGATTATGATTTCGGTGTTAAGGCACAGTCAAGGGCTTATACAGTTGTAAGTAATGACGATAACGGTGACATTATTATCAAACTTGTTAATGTAACAGAAAAAGCAAGTACAGTTGCAGTTAATATTGATAATGCAAATATCAAGAGTACTGCAGTTATTAATCAGGTAGCAGGTGATTCACTCAAGAATGATAACATTCTCGGTGCAGAAGAGGATTGCATTATGAAAGAGTTTACCCTTGACGGATTTTCAAATCAGTTCAACTACACAATGCCTGCTTATTCGGTAACAAGCATTAGACTTAAAACAAAATAAAATTGTGACAACACGGCGGGGTCTAGACCCCGCCGTTACTGTTCAATATGAAATTTTTATATGGTCAGCATTTCGCCGACCCGTTGGTAATTTAAAAGAGTACGGAGTTTTGAATTCCGTACTCTTGATTTTTATTTATCCAATATTTGCTTTCCCAATGCTTTCAGGCTGTCATCACGAACTTTTTTGGTGTATTTTGTTTCCTCCAAGACCCAATCCCATTCAATTTTAAACCAATCAATGTCAGCTTGTTTTTTGCCATCCATTTCAGATTTAACTTGTTCCATAAATTTTTCCCAACGCATTTTATGAAACGAATTTACAAGGTCGCCGAGTTGTCTGTGAGCGTAATCGTGAAGATTACCGTCATCTGAAAGCAGTCGGCAATACCATGTGGTAATAAGTGCCTTGGCATTAATCATATACAATTCCTTTGTGAAATCATCAAGTTTATCCGTGTATTCACAAACGGGCTCAATATATGAACTGAATGAAAACTCTTTGCTATTGAGTAAAACTCTGTCAAGAGTATCCATAAGAGACAATAACTTTTCACCATGTTCAATGCAAATAAGATAATCCTTACTCTTGTATGCAGAAACTGTCTTTTTAACAAGCCCTGTAAGTTTGTTTGAAATGGATTGTCTTAATAAATCAACTGCATCATAAATATAACATTCGTTATCTTTGAATTTGTCAAAATCCTTAAGGAATAGTCTAACTGCTTTGTCAAAATCGTCTTTTGAATATGGTATTTTGACAGTTCCACGTGCGGTAAACATCTTGCTTTCAGGGTCAAGAGGTCTGCGACAACCCATAGTTTCAGTAGCCCCGAAACTTAAAGGTCCGTTATCACTACCGTATGCGGTTTTTAAAAGAATTTCCAGACTTTCATTAATGTGTTCATTCTCTTTGCCGTATCTGCGGAAAGCATATTTTTGAACCCAATCTTTAACATCAGTGATATCCTCCCATATGCAGGAGAAGAAAATATCAGTAACAACGGGATTGACATTAGTACTTTCTGCAGTCAACGCAATTCCTTTGAAGTTAGGTCGTTGTGATGTTGTTCTGACCATTTTCGGAATTTCATTGATATTTCCGTATATGCCGTGTCTTCCGCCAAAGTTGTTGAGCAATCCGCAAAGCACATTGCCATATTTGGCAAGACGGCTGAACCCGTTAGCATTATGATTGATTTTTTCAGTGTTCAAATCAAGCATAAGAATGTGGTTGTCACGATATGCTTTTAATGAATTAGTAAAAAGTTTGTTGGGGTTTAATGCCCAACATTGAACTACCCACATAGCATCTTTGTCAGCAGAAAGCATACTTTCCATAACATTTTTATAACTGTCTTTTGCAGTGTTTTTATTGAGCTTTCCACCCTCGTGACAAACATCACCTGCGTAGAAATGAGTAATATCACCAAAAACCTCTTTTTGACATTCGTAGAAAAGTTGAGAGTATTTTACATATTTTACGCTGTCAGGACAAATAATTAAAGGTCGTTCAATTCCTTTCCATTTGCCCTGTTCAATAACAGGTACATCACGGTCTTTTTTCTGTATATCTCGTGGCACAATGCCTGTATATGCTTGAAGTACAATGTTCATTAAGTCGGAGGCCAAGCGG
>JAZNIQ010000235.1:0-5142 GCA_045577555.1 Candidatus Fimenecus sp. | reverse complement strand
ATGATAAAATCGTGTTGGTGATAAAATTGTTTCAACTAATTCAAATTTGTATAACCCAATAAATATTTTTTTAAATTACTATTGACTCTCACGTTACGTCATAGAGTATATTTTTTTCGTGAGGTGATAAAAATGAAAATGCTAATTAAAGAATTTGCTGAACTTACGGGTGTAAGTGTGCGCACACTTCATTATTATGATGAAATAGGATTATTAAAGCCTGCCCATATTGACGAATATACAGGCTATCGCTATTACGATGAAAACTCC
This sequence comes from Candidatus Fimenecus sp., assembly GCA_045577555.1. Taxonomy (GTDB): domain Bacteria; phylum Bacillota; class Clostridia; order Oscillospirales; family Acutalibacteraceae; genus Fimenecus. The sequence continues at coordinate 4,872 of JAZNIQ010000235.1, read as the reverse complement.
CTTCTTCGTATGCAAGAAATACTCTTTTACCGTGAGCTTGATTTTTCTTTAAAAAACATCAGTGAAATTTTATCCTCTCCAAACTATAGCAAAGAAAAGGCACTTGCAAAGCAGAAAAAACTTCTTATACTGAAAAAAGAACGATTGGAGCGGTTAATTTCTGCCATTGACAGAGCTACAAAAGGAGAAAATGTTATGAAAGCATTTGATAACAGCGAATTTGAAAAATACAAATCTGAGGCACAAGAAAAATGGGGCAAAACTGACGCTTACAAAGAATATGCCGACAAAACAAAGAATTATTCAAAGAACAACTGGCAAAATATGACTGACGGATTGAATGATATTCTTGAAAAATTTGCAGTATGTATGAAAAATGGTGAAGAGCCGGATTCTGTTGATGCGCAAAATCTTGTTGAAAAATTGCAAAGTTTCATTACCGATAATTACTATACATGCACTAAAGAAATTCTTGCAAATCTCGGTCAGATGTATGTCCTCGATGAACGTTTCAAGAATAATATTGATAAAAATGGCAACGGCACTGCTGAATTTATCAGTGAAGCAATTAAAGTCTATTGCATAAAATAAGCACAAAAGCGACAGTGTAAAATCTCTGTCGCTTTGTGTTTTGTATTACTGCAAAAAAGCCCACCGAGGTTAATCGGTGAGCTATCTTCTGACGTTGCTATTCCTATGTAATTAATTTTCAAGTTTCACAAAAGTCTTTTTGCAGTTGAAACAGTAATTATTTGTAAATCAGCTGCCGATAAGGCCTTCTTTAAGAGAAACATCAAAACCTTGTTCTTTATATCTTTTATACATATCAACATTGTTTATAATGTTTACAATTCTGCCAACAAAGAAAGCAACAGGTTTAAGATACCACGCTGAATTTTTGTAACTATGCCCACCTTGTTTTGATGTTTTTGTGATTACAAGACGGTTAAATTCTTCATTATCTTCAGCAGAATATGATTTGAAAGTAAGCGTATCATCTGTGATTTCTATAAGGTTATATATAGTCTCATTTTCTTCAAGACGGGTGTAACCTGCATTTTCACCAACAGGTGGTGTTTTGCCATCATCATCAAGTAAAGAAGCATGGCGTGATATTGAGCCGGATGCCACATATACTGTACCCTGTGGGTCTGTGAGTTCAGCATTGTGTCCTGTTTCTTCTACAGTTTCTCTGCCGTAGATTACATTTGAAACACTGTAATAATGGCTGTGTCCGTAAAGGCACATATCAACACCGAATTCGTCAAAGAAAGGTGTCCATAAAAGTCGCAACATCTGGTTTTCCGTATCAAGCCAGGGCTCTCGACCACCAAACATATCGTGGTGCATAACAGCAATTACCCACACTGCATCTTCGTTCTGCTCTGTTGCATCTTTCATAAAATTATAATGCTCTTTCATAGAAACATTACAGGAATCAAGGATAAGGAAAAGTGCATCTCCTTGTCTGAACCAATAGTCAGTACCTATATATGATTTAAAGGTCTGCTCTGCCTCATTGGGATAAGCGGTATAGTATTTATAACCAACGCTTTTTCTATCGTGATTTCCCACAGCAATGGACAAAGGAATTGATTTAATAATAGCGGGCGCACTTAAACCTTCATACTCGTTTCTAAGGCCTTCCGAAGCCTGATCACCGCCTGAAACAATTGCATCAATGGTGTTCCCCTCGAAACCGGCTGTTTTTACAGCATCTTCCAAAACTTCATTCCAAAGATATGATGTATCACGAAGCTCATTTTCATTTTCCTCGTTATTTTCGGTAATATGAATATCAGAAACATAAAGCACAGTACTATTTTCGTTTTCCTCAATAACAAAAGTATAAATTTCTGACTCAAAATCACCGCTGACACATTTATAGGTATAAAGACCTGCTTCAAGGTCTGTGAGAGTTACACTCAAACGGTTATCACCTTCTGCAGTCTTTTTTGCACTTGCATTGATTTTTTCACTACCCTTAATACTTTGCAGTTCAACATAGCCTTCATCCGCATCGGAATACCAGGCAATTGTTCTGTCGTTTTCATCATTACCAACAAACATTGTTACGGCAGTTTCATTTGCATCGGTTTTGCTATCCCAGACTTTATCCCAGATGCCTTTGCTTATCTCTTCAAACGCGGCAAAAGAAACCGATGAAAGATTAAAAAGCATAACAAAAACCAAAATGATACACAAAAATCTTTTTGTCTTTTTCATATAAGTTTCCTCCTTTATTTGTCAATATTTTACAAATTAATTATACTATTTATGTATCAAAAATGCAAGATAATGCACACATTATAATCCAAATACGGTTCTTATAGTAATAAAAAAACATTTTTTGCAAAAAGGAATGGTATTTGTAATCCACGCAAAAAAACATATAAAAATGACCTTAACCTTGTAAAAGAGTTAAGGTCATTTTTATTATGATACTTACTCAAAGCATTTAATTACATCTGAACCTGATTTTACAAGTGCGATAAATTCGTCGATATCTGCGTGAATTTCGTATGTGCCTTTTGTGTATGTCTTTTTATCTTTAGTAAGAATCCATTCACCTTCAGGGATATACACGGTTTTTACCGTCTGTCCTTGTTCAACAATCGGTGCGAAGAGGATATCATCTCCAAACATATATTGACTATCAAGTGTATAACACATTTCATCGTCAGGATATTCAAAAAACATAGGTCGCATTACAGGATATCCTTTTTCACTTGCAACATCCATCTGTTTCTGTATATATGGTCTTAATTTTTCACGGATGAAAATGAGATTTTTAAGAATTTCAAAATTTTCATCCCCAAAACTCCATATTTCATTGGGATCACCACTTGGCTCTTTAAGGCCGGGTGTAGGCTCAAAGTGACGGTTTCGTGAACCGTGAAGTCGCATAACTGGACTAAAAAGACCGAATTGAAACCAACGCACAATAAGTTCCTTAAAATAGTCACTTGTGATATCTGCGCCATAAAAACCACCAATATCTGTGTTCCACCATGGAATTCCGCACATTGACATATTAAGTCCCGCTTTAACCTGATGTGCAAGGCTCTGGAAGGTGGATTCAATATCACCTGACCATACAAGAGATGCAAATTTTTGACTACCTAAATATGCACAACGAGTAAGAGTAATTATGTCATCTCTGCCTATGGATTTAAAACCATCATATGCCATTTTGGAGTAGTAATATGGGTACAAAAGTGCCACCATATCGGCTCTGCCTTTATACCAAATCAAGTTATCAAAATGTTCGGGGTGGATTTCAGGCTCTGCCTCATCAAACCAAAGTGCATCAACACCATTGTCAATGTAATTTTCTTTTAGCTTACTCCATACATATTCCCTTGTGGCAGGGTTTGTGACATCAATTTCACCCTGCCAGCCATAGAAATCAAAAACTCTGTCAGCACCACGAGTTGTTCGCATAAGCATATTATTGTTTCGCATATGGTGATAGTTTTCGCTACCACCATTGATAGTCGGCCACATTGACACAATAAGTTTTGTGTTCATACTGTGGAGTTCGTCTGTCATAGCCTTCACATCAGGCCAATATTTAGGGTCAAATTTGTAGTCCCCTTGCTCCGTCCAATGAAAATAGTCGGCAATAATTGCAGATAGTGGAACACCTAACTCCTTATATTTACGAGCAACAGAAAGCAATTCTTCCTGTGTTTCATAACGGAGTCGGCTCTGCCAGAAACCTGTTGCCCACTCCGGCATTTTTGGTGCATAACCTGTGAGCTCTGCAAGAGTTGTGCAAACTTTTTTAGGACTACCTGCCATAACAACATAGTCCATAAATTTACAACAATCACAACTCCAACGAGTACGGTTGTTTGAAAGCTCGCAAAGTCCTGTTGACGGATTGTTCCATAAAAAACCATATCCCAATGATGAATAAACATAGGGAATGGTACATTTTGCATTCACATTGCAAATGTCTATTGACGAGCCTTTAAGGTCAAACTCGTTATCCCAACTATGTCCCAATCCAAAGAAATGCTCATTTTTGTTTGGCTCAAAGGTAACACGAGCAGACCAAAGACCACTGCCTTTGTTATCAAAATGACGGAAATTACTGTTGAATGTCAGTTCCGGTTTTTCTTCAATAATTTTCTTATCATTTGCATAAAAAGTGAGTTTTCCGTTAAGTTCAAGTTTGACTTTTAATGTACCACACGTGAGAGTTACATAATTATCAAATTCTTCAATTTTTGCATATGCTTTCTGTGGCATAAGAGTATAGTTTTCCTCTATTACCTGACAATCAGGAAAGGACTGAAAACGAATTGTGTTACTACCACAAGCGCTTATGCGGATAAGCTCTGTGTATCGCATTAAGAGCAGTTCATTTTCTTTAATAACAAGATTGTTCATAATAAAAAACTCCTGTCATAATTGGTTGAAAAATTAGAATTTGTTAATCTTGATCAGGTTGTTGTCCGTTGTGGGCTAACCATTTGCATTCGGTGATTTCCATATTAGTAAATGTTGCCTTAAAAGATGAATCTTCAGGGCTACAAGCGTAAATACCGAACTGAATTATGCCGGCACCATTCCACATATGGCATACACGCATCTGCTTGAATGTAACACCATCTTCAGAACATTCAATGCAGTAATCGTCTTCGCGACGACTTAATCTGTACCACATAGATTTAATGTTTGCATCAATTTCAGTTGTTGCCCAATCGGAATAACCATTATTCGTTACAACAGAGCCCAGATGCTGAAACTTTTCGGTTTCATATTCAATTGAGCCCTTAAGCCAGTTTTCACTGTCAAGATACATTACAATACCACATTGGTCAAATCTTTGTTTAAGTCGGAGGCCAAGCGGTCTTAGGAAGA
>JAZNIQ010000234.1:0-6032 GCA_045577555.1 Candidatus Fimenecus sp. | reverse complement strand
TGATTAAGACCTTAAGTCTTGGATTTGTATAATGCAATCTTACATTTTCATCTGCAATTTCTGCATTCATACCAAGAGCTGAGAATTGACCGATAACCTCGTCAATATCACCAACAACTGAAATAGCATGGCCAACTGAACCGCTATACATATTACCCTTAGCACCGTCAACCTGCTCATTCATAATCATTTCAATAACAGTATAATTACCACTCTTATATGCTCTTGCAGCCTTAACATCAGAATTAACAAGGTTCTGGTGACCGCCTGTAATACCATTAATATTCTTCGAGTTGTTCTGAAGCGCTTTATCCATAACTCCGCTTGCAAAATCGAGCAATGTGCCGTTGATACCAGGCGCATTTAATTGACGCAATGTCATCTGCTGATATGATGTTACAGAATTATGTGTTCTGCCTGCAACAGATTTATAAGCCTGAACAATCTGTGATTTTGACCATTGTGTCGGGTCATCGGATAAATGACCGTTATTCTGTTGTTGATTGTTATTCTGCTGTTGATTATTCTGTTGCTGATTATTTTGCTGTTGATTATTCTGGGGATTACCCTGATTGTTACTCTGCTGATTATTAATTGTTCCGTTTGCAATTAACTGATTATAATATTCCATCATTTCCTGACAATTGCAACCACATTCACATTTGCCATCATTGTCATCCTTACAAGCAGTTAATACAAAAAGCATTGAAAATGCTAAAAGGAGTGCAAATATTTTTTTGAGTTTCATAGAAAATTCCTCCCAAGATACATATATGTAGATAGTTTACTATAAATGTCGGTCTTTGTCAATTACACATGTCAAAACTAATACTTTAAAAAAACAAAAAAATAACCGACGGAAACCGTCGGTCAATTTTTTTGTTTTTCTTAGAATACGATAGCGTCTGTGTTAGGAATTTCTGGAGTTGGAACTACTTCTTCGATTACTGGTTCTTCAGGAAGCTCAGTTGTATCTCTGTCGCAAAGTAAGCAAGCAAAACCTGCTACAGAAACAGAACTAACAAGAGTGAGTACCAAGCTGAGTACGATAGCCATCTTTGTGAACTTTGTTTTCATTTTACATTACCTCCGTATAATGAATGCAAATTTTAAAATTTAACAATTAAATTATAACACAAAATTTAGTAAAGTCAACACATTTTATAAGATATTTTGATAAATTTGTCAATTGTTTTAAAAAACAGGTTTTCCACTCTTAAACTCCACAGCTTTAACATATGTAAGTCGGGGGGATTTGTTAAAATCTCTTGTTCGCGTAGCATGATATACCATATATATATCACCATTTTCACGATATAAAAAACTACAATGACCGGCGTTATATATTTTTTTCAATGGTTCATTACCATGAATCTTCCTTTTGCTTTTTTCCCAATTGTTTTTATCCATTATATCTCCACCGTTAAAAGTGAGCATACCCATACAATACTCACCTGAACTGAACCCACTTGCTGAATAAACTATAAAAATGTCTTTATTATTATAAAGCACAGCGGGACCTTCATTTACTTTCCAGCCTCTTTTTTCCCAACTGTATTCAGGCTTACTTAAAATCACAAAATTATGTTTACCATTTTCATCAGTTTTCAAAGTATAGGGATTTTCCATTTCAGTCATACAAATACATTGATGTGCAACATTCAAATATGCAGAACAGACATAATATAACTTATCATCTTTTTGTAAATAAGTCCCGTCAATATTATTCATTCCGTCAGGGGCTAAATACCCCTTAAACTCATATTCACCCATAATATCATCTGTTTTACTTTCAAGGATAAAGCCATAACGATAATAATCATCGTGATTAATATTTTCATCGGCATAAGGCATTTTACCTTTATCAACAACTGATTTATCAAAAACACCACTGGCGATAATGTACCATCTATCCCCTATTTTATGAATTTCAGGAGCCCAAATATCTTTCACAATTCCATCATAACCGCACCAATAAATCGTTTTTTTATCTAAAACAGTTGCATCATTAAAAGATTTTATTTTAAAAATATCAACACCGCCACCGGTTGTAAATGTGTAGTATGTTCCTGTTTCATCCTCGACAATACATGGATCACCACCGTTTTGCATATCAATCGGGTTGTCGTATGGAGAAACCGTTACAACTCCTAAAAAAACAAGTACTGACAAAAGAACGGATAAAATAACATCAATAATCTGTTGCATAACATCACCATTAAAATAATAACATATACTATAACTTTTAGCAAACAAAAAACACTCATCTGAAAAGAAAAGTGTTTTTTGTAAAGTTATTTTGCAAGTTCAACTAATGCATTTTCAAATTCATCATAAAACTTTGCAACAATTTTCTTGTCTTTATTGGTACCAAAAAAGCTAATTGAAATACATAAATCATCATTGAAACTACTTATGGTTGCAACTGCACAAGGCTTGCATTTCGTTGCGCCAGAACAATAAAAGTCAACAGGTTCATATCCACACATTGAAAATAGGTTTGTATTTACAATACCCAAATTGCTGACAGACAATGACGGATTACTATAAAACAATTTTACAACAAATTCAGCTTGTGCATATACCATAGTTTTGTATGCAATATCAAGTAATGGTATGCCATAAAGACCAATAAATTCATCTTTTTTATATTTCGCACTTAATTGAACAACCGCTTTAAGGGTTTCTTTTGGGTTTTTACCAACTTTATCAACTGTACAGTTAATAAATGAAACCTCGTTTGTATAACCAAGTTTTGATGCATCCTTGATATGTCTTCTCAAATCAACGGCTGTTGTAACATTTACAGTACTATTCTCGCTCAATGATGCAATTTTTTTGTAAGCGCACATATATGCAGTAATCAGCAAATCGTTTCCGCTACATCCTGTTTTTTTAGCCGTTGCCAAAGCAGGTTGGAAAATTTCACCACTTATCTTATAACGAGTGAGAATTGGTTTATCATCCTTACTTTCAGGAGTATATGGGAAGATGTTTTTCACCTTTGATGCAGGATTTGTAAAGAGTGATTTCGCCTTTTTACGCTTATCCTTCTCGAAATCACCATAAACCTGGTCAAAATCTCGTGGACCTTGACTATAATCAATTGGACTTGCACCATTTTTTACAAGAGTCGTGTAGTTACGACAAATATCCGCCACAAAGGCAAAAAAACCTCTACCATCAACACACATATGATTTACAAGATAGCAAATTGTTGTTTTGCCTGAATCATAAAAGAGATGTATTTTTAATTGAACATTACTGTCTGTTGGAATTTCCTGTGTAAAGAAAGCATCTTTCTTATCAATTGTTGGCTCTTCATTTGAAGAAGTCACAATCTCATCAATATGATATGGCATTGGTTTCCAATATGGTGAAATCGGACTATAAACTACCTTTGAACGGAAGATATATGCTTTTTCAAGCAATCCCATAACTGCAGTTTTATAACTTTCTTCATCGACGATATAGTCATAAACAAGCTCAAGTCTTTCCATTCTGTCCATATATTTTCGACACATAAAATTGATTTTATCAAACAATTCACAGCGTATTTTTTTAGGACGATTATTTAGTTTTCCGTTTTCTATTTCACTTTCAATAAGGTCAACGCAGAATTTTTCGTTTGTTGCTCCCGCTTTTATAAGCTCATCCACACGAGTAATAATATCTGCATTTTTTACTGAAAGTTGTTTTAAGACATTGTCTTTGTTCATTCTATTCACCTTAGTCAATTACGTGAGATAAGAAGAATTCTTTTCTGTCTTCACTGTCAATAACCTTAATAGGCTTAACCTGATTGAGATTTGCGCCTCTTGCTCTAAGCACTTCGCGATAGTCATCGTATGTACCGTGACGAAGGAATTTCACTTCACATTTTCCAAGAGCACCACTCTTGATAAGCGGCTCAACCGAAACATTTCCCTCACAAAGTTTTTCTTCAAAAATCTTTGTATATCTTTCTCTTTCGCTTACTGATACAGGTTTTGCTGTTTCAACAAGAAGTGCATAATGACCGGGAGATGTTGTTCGATCAGGATAAATGCTGTATCCGATGAATGTTTCATCCAATTCTTCAGCCATATTTGCAACAATTTCATCAAATGCCATTGAACTGATTTTTTCACCACTGATATTCGCAATCTGATTAAGTCTGTAACAGAAAGTGATTTTAGGTGATTCATAATAATATCCTGTTACACGAATAACGTCTTCTATTCTGTAGCGATAGAAACCACTTGTATTAGTAAGAATGATTTCATATTCTTTGCCAACCTCAAGGTCTTTAATTGTAAGAAGATTATCATAATCGTCAGAATCAATAGGACGAAACTCATAAAATCCGTTTTGAGGAAGCATTACATATTCAAATGAATTAAGTTCAATCGGCACCGCCATCATTGCTTCTGTAGCTGCATAACCAAGATAATGTATGGCCATATTGTTTCCAAGGTATCTTTTAAGCTTCTTTTCATAAAAAGCAAGTGCACCAGTACCCATACCATACATCCAACATACCTTAGGCCAGATTCTTGGAACGATTGGCTCGTCATCAAAACCTTTGCGAAATTCAGCACGGAGCTCCTCAGCACGTTTTGGATTTGGTTTAAGTCTTTTCTGAAGTTGCTCTCTCATTTCTGGAGGACATTTTATGTTGCTGTTGATAACACCTTTTTCAATATCGTCACAAATCATTTCCCAATGTTCTTCAAGATAGAAAAACATTGATTCAAGTGTTGTAATAAATATTGTTCCGAGATAACTTACTTCTCTGTTCTGTAATGCAAAAAGAAGTTTAAGATAGTGTGAATCAAAATCTATATTTCCATCAGCAAACTGCAGCTCTTCTGGAGATGTTGCAATCATTGGAATAATAGGTTTAAGATTAAGTAACGGAATTGATGAAAGACAACTTACAGTTTTTCCATTGCCAAGTTTACGGCAGTTAACTTCTGCTGTAAGCAAGCCTTTTTGAGGTGGCATTTTTTTACCCTGGCTTTTAAAATACTTGTATGCACAACCAACAGGAGCACTGAAACTAAAACACTGACATACCCATTCTGCCCATGCTGAAAGGGGGACAAGCTTTGATTTCCCCGTACTACCTGAAGATTCTGTAAATCTGCGAACAAATGCTGCAGTGTTAAGATTCTTTTCACCCTTAGCCATTCGCTGAACATACTCATCGTAATCATAATAATTTGTCAACGGAACAAGTTTCTTGTAGTCATCATAACTATGCACATCAGCAAAATTGTTCTTTTTACCGTAAACAGTATTACGATTCTTTTTCATCAATGCTTTAAGTAAAAGTTCTTGCACTTTATTAGCATGTTTTGAATAAATCTTAAGTTTTAAATGTTCCATTCTGCCAAGCGTAGTACCAAAATTTACAGTAAGTTTACCTATAATTGGATTCATTTTTCTTCCCCTTTTTATAAAAAATGTTTTATTTTAAAATCCGCCACCTGTAGTGATTATATAATTAATGTCAGTTCTTGCATTTTCAACAATTACACTTTCAATCTGAAGATTTCTAACAGTAACCTCAACAACATAACTCCATGTGCCTTTTTCGATAACACCTTTATCATTGATTTTTACTTTAAGCTTAGGATTAACATATTTGAGTTCAACAAAAGCATCTTTGAAATTAATTGTCCAGTCAGGGAAATTATCAGCAACAACAGCAATATTACCAACAACTGAGATAGCATGACCTACAGTACCTTTGAACGTATCACCATAAGCATCATCAACCTGTTCAACCATTGTCATTTCAACCACAGTATATTTTCCTTCTTTATATGCTTTAGCGCTCTTTACATCAGATGGAACAAGGTCATTATAGCCACCTGTAATCCCATCAAATTCTGTTGAGTTTGCCTTAAGTGCAGCTTTGATAATTGGTTCTGCAAGACTTATAAGAAACTCTAAAGCAGCATTATTAAGTTTTACATCCATTCCGTTATCCATAGTCATTTTCTGAACAGACTTAACAGATTTTGACTTTTGTGCAGCTGTTTTAT
>JAZNIQ010000233.1:0-2522 GCA_045577555.1 Candidatus Fimenecus sp. | reverse complement strand
TTGTCTGGGTTCGAATCCTAGTTCCGCAGCCAAAAAATACGACAAGTTTCGACTTGTCGGATTTTTTTATCCAAGCCGACAGGCTTGGTATATCATCACACGAAGTGTGCATAACTGTCGGCTTGATGATATACAATGCTTCGCATTGATTTTTTGACACCCGCACCTGTTGTAATTATTTTTTTGATGTGTTATAGTTATTATACAACAAAAATATTAAGGAGTTGAAACAATACGAAAAAACTGATATCTGTAATAATGTTGGTTTTGTTGATTCTCAGCTTATGGGCTTGTAGTGGTGGTAAAACCGATGGTGTAACGGTACCTTTTGTTGAGTCGAAAATATATTCACAGGAAGATATTTCTTTGGCGATTAGCACAATTACAAAGGAATTTAAAGCAGGGTGGAGTGGTTGTACTCTTACTGAAATATATTATGCCGGTGATGATGTGTCCGCAGAATATCAGGATTGGGCGGAGCGGTATAATGCTGACGAAGTAATTGTGCTGTTGTCGTCGTTTGATACAGATTCTCCCGCAGGAAACAGCGGTCTTAATTCTGATTTTACTTACAAAAACTGGAATTGGATATTGGTGAGAACTTCAGGTGGCGATTGGAAGCATGTTGACCACGGATATTGATATGAAATTAATATCGATGGTTCTAAAATAAGACGTACGGCCAAAAAGAAAGCACTTCTTCGGAAGTGCTTTTCTTTTTGTAACGATGTTTGCCCTTACGGGCAAGTGATGTTGACTTTGACAGTGATGTTCACTTCGTGAGTGATGTTACGCCTGACGGCGAGTTATATTGGCAATCACGAATTCAGTCATTATCCGGCTGAGACAAAAGAAGACGCCGCCTACAGAAACATAAGTCTTGCAAGGTCACAGAAAATATTAAGAAACAATATCCCGTCATTCTTAGTTTCCATATGCCTCTATACACAAAAGAATTCTATGATTTTTTGAAATAAAAAGCGAAGTTTATTAAATAAATATTCACAAAAATAATGCACTTATCAGTATTGATTTGTGCGTTTTATTATATTATAATATTTGTGATGAAAAGTACGCTCATGTTATGGAAGTGCTCAAACAAAGAGCCGAGGCTAATTCTGTTAAAGAAAAAGAAGTTGAAACATCCGATTCTCCTGCAGTTTTTGCATCTGCAAACGTTAAAACGAATGAATAAAGTGAGGCTGAATTATGAATCAGTATAAATTCAAATACGATTATTCCAAGACGTTATGGATGAAAATGTATCTTGCCGACCCTGATTTTGATAACAACCGTTCAAATGTGTATGTAACTTTCGAACAGGCACTTGAAATCGTAAAGGCTGTTGATAAAATCACTCAGGGGATTCAGAAGATTATTTACCTTGTGGGCTGGCAGGGACTTGGTCACGATGATTGCTGGCCTGAAATGGATACGGTGAATGAATATCTTAAGCGTGATGAGGATAAAACAGCACATGACAGTTTTTTGTGGCTTTATGAGGAAGCAAAAAAATATAACACAGTTATAAGTGTGCATGTAAATGTTTCTGATGCCGTAAAGGAAGACGGCATTTTCCACGAGCTTGTGGCAACGGATTCTGTATGTAAAGATATCAACGGTAAACCTGCTGTTTTGCAGATGCTCAATAACCGTAATTGTTACAAAACATCATATAAGCAGTTGTGGGAAAGCGGTATCTTTAAAAGATTGTTTGACCGTTTCCTTGAAGTTATTCCCGCTGCAGAGGCAGGCACTATACATCTTGATAATTTCTGTCTTGCAGAAAGTCTGAATCCTAAAACATATATTGAAGAGCAGGATGAAGCAAGAAATGCAATGCTTGATTATATGTTTGAAAAAGGTGTTGAGATTACGAGTGAATTCACTTTCCGTGAAGCACATTTCCGTAACGAATCAATAACAAGTCCTAACCGCGAAATGTATGCCGAGGCAGGTGAGGATATGACGGAAATTCCGTGGGAGAGTGTTCCTATCAGGACTCTCGGTAAAATTCCCGCAACATGGTGGACTTCTCAGGTAAGTATGAATGAATGTATAGAAATTCCGCCGTCGCTTTACAGCGGTCATCTTAATGACAAAGCATTGATGCCTGTATTCTACGGTACAATGCACGGTGAAGATATATGGAGGAAATACGGAAATGATTCTGCCGATTGGGCTCCCGCATTCATTAAGGAATTCTGCACATATCATGTACCTTACACATACCTGAATCGTTATAATAGACTTGGATATACGGAAAATCCCGATGCAGAATACGAAAAAAAATATACCGTTAATTTCTCGGATGGAGTAGTTTCAAAGGCAGAGGATCTCTCGATAACTAAAAACGGTGTTGTTCTGAAAAAAGAAAATGATGTTATTCTGCCTTTGACGGAAGATAACAAAATCTTTATTGCCTATTCCGAAAACGGAAAAGACGGAGAATGGAATATCCCCGATGCTGACTTTGACAAAGCAAAGGTTTATAATATCACCGCAGACGGCAATGAATATTT
>JAZNIQ010000232.1:0-16735 GCA_045577555.1 Candidatus Fimenecus sp. | reverse complement strand
TTCTTTAACTTTTACCTGACTCATTAAAAATCCCTCCCTTTACATTGGGATACATTGTGTATTATACATTAATAAAAGTCAACTGTCAACAGAATTTTCGAAAAAGTTTTTTATATTAGAGTATGACATAAAAAACCGTCGAAAACCAAATTGATTTCGACGATTAAATTCTTCGTAACCCCTTTTAGAACTAAAGTTTCACCGCAAAAGTCTCATTTGCTGAATATACATACAGCAAGAGCTTCGTGAAAAAATAAACATTACTTTATAGAGTGTGAAGAATTTTATTACCAATTTAAATAGGTAACAATATAATTATACACAATACATATGTGTATGTCAACAGCAATTCATAATTTGTATGTGTAATATTCATAATTATATATAGTAGAATTGTGTAAGAGGTGAGGTTGCATGGAGCAGAAAGAATTTAGCATACGATTAGCTCAGCTTAGAACAGAAAAAGGCGTTTCTGCACGTGATATGAGCTTATCGATTGGATATAGTGAAAATTATATTAACGGAATAGAAAATGGGTTGAGTTTTCCTTCAATGTCGGTTTTTTTCTATATCTGTGAATACCTAAATATTACACCAAAAGAATTTTTTGATACTGATTCTAAATGTCCTGCGAAAGAAAAAGAATTGCTTGATGCAGTAAAAGGATTGAGTATGGAACAACTTGATACATTAATTTCTCTTGCAAAAGGGTTAAAGAAGTAAAAAGTAATGGTGGAGTCTTTTTGACTCCACCAATTTTTATATCTTCTTTGTAAGTTTGCCGTAAATTACGCCAAGTTTTTTGCTATAAAACTCTCTCTTTTTAAGTTCTTCATCTGTAAGAGCGTTTTCAACAATTGGCTTTTTAAACCTTTCCATGTTTCCGTCATCGCAGATAAATGCCTGTGTCATACAAATTCCGCCGTTACCCTTGAGCTGTGCACGTACATAACAGGAAATTTTGTCGCTATGGTCACCAAGTGTTATTGTAGAAACAATTTCTCCATCTTTTTCGATTGTATCCGTCTGAATGGTTTTACCGTCAGCAATCCAATCAATTTCCTTACAGTTGATACCCTTTATTGTAATTGTATCTTTTTCATCGTCAACTGAAATTTCCGTAACGCGTGGGCAAGGACCGTGACCGGCAAAATCTTCACCCAATTCATTCTTTGCATATCGAGCTATTGCAAAGAATGTGCCTGTTTCCATAGCGTTACGAAGAGTATCAAGTGAATATTCGGGAAGAATAAAGTCCATAAATGCAGTGTCAATTTGGTCAACCTGGTGGGCGTCGCTGTTGGCAAAGCCGAAAACCTTTCGGCCTTCAGGAATGAGAAGCTTTAAAAGATTATCCCAGAGAATTCTGTCGCAACGGTTGGGAATATCATACATATTAAGCACTTCAATACCCATACATGAGGGGTATTTTCTTAAAAGATTAGCAAAAAAGTTAATGTTTTCAGGCTTGTCAGCACAGTCAGGTCTTTTCCATGATTGCAATAAATCTGTGGGATGATTGATGTGGGAAATACCACCGCTGTTTTCAATTAACCCAAGGGGGATTTCGTAGTCAAACTCAAGTCCCTGAACACCTTCATAAGCATTGTCGGTAAAATATCCGTTAACGTGGTTTTTCATAATGGTGAACATATTGCACTCAATTGCATTTGGAACATCTTGAAGACCACGTTTTTTCGTTCTTGTATTTTTTTCGGATTTATATGTACCGTTTTTGATAGCTTTATATTGCTCCTGTGTCAGATAACTGCGTTTTCCGTGCCAGAGATACTGGAAATTGAAAAAAGGGATATGAGTTGGCTTTTCATTCCATGGTTTGCCTAAAATTCCATGCTCGGCAAAGGCAAGAATATCAAAGTCATTATCATAAAAGCCTTTAATCATATCTGTCATAGTATCATTTGCATCACTGTATGTTGAGTGTGTGTGCAGATTCGTTTTGTAATGATTTTCCATATTCCCTAAAAGAGAGGTAACACTTTCATAGGGGTTTTTTATTGTGTAACTCATAAAATCACCTTTCCGTTTATGGCTATTCTATGGTAAAAATATATCACTTCAACAGGGTGTTGTCAAATCAATTAATAAGAATGAACATTTTGTGAATTTACACAAAATTTTTAGTCGAAAAATGTCTTTAAATTTTTGAATTTTCTCTAAGCTAATAAAAATTTTGAAAAAATAATTAAATTTTTCTTGTTTTTTTCAATTTAATGGACATTTTGTAAAAAAATGTTCATAATTAAAAAACAAGTTTGACAATATCAAATTTATGTAAATTTGTGCAAAGTGTATAAAGAAATTACACTTTTTGTTTTGTTTTGTTTAAAACAAACAAAAAACTTCTTGACTTTAAGGTGTAAGAAGACTTATAATGTAAGAGTGTAATAGTAGGGTAGTATCTATAAGTGTCACTATCTTTAATTGGCAATTTTCAGGAGGATGAAATATGGCAGTTTTTAATATTAAGCAAGGTAATGATTATATTGAATCATACTATAATAAAGACACCGGTTTTGAGGTTGGTTATTATACCGCAAAAGAGATGAAAGCCTCTTATCCCGACGGCGGTATTCGTGTTGCAGGTCAGTTTAAATACGGCAAACACGAGGCAGGTGTTATGGAGGTTAACGGAATTGAGGAAACCGTTTACAGAGCAACAACCTCAATGAGATATAAAACAATCGGTTATGTTGAACTTGAAAACGGCGCATTTGTTGCTGTTAAAAAAGACAGAATAGCAGCACTTATTCTTTTAATTGTTTTAGGACTCCTCGCATTGCTTGGATTGATTTTCGGAGTTAAATATGCTATTGATGCAGGTGTGTTTGATGAGCCTGAAACAACAACTGCTCCACTTGCTATTGACTTAGGTCAGTTAGAAGGTTCTGGTATTTGGGATGAACTTCCTACAGCAAATGATATGCAGAATAAGAATGTTACAATAAGAGGCATTACTCAACTTAAGTTCAAGGCAGGACAAACAAGACAAAATTGCATTCTTTCTAATGATGCCAAGAACAAAGATGTATGCTTTATGCAATTCACAATTTATCTTGACAAAAATGGTGATAAAAAGATTGATGGCGGTGACGAAAAGATTTACGAGTCAGGACTTGTTCAACCGGGTTATTCAATTTCTCACTTTAACATAACAAAACCATTGAGTGCAGGTACTTATAAGGTAATCGTTTTACAACAGCCTTACTCATGGGAGCAGCAAACAACAAAACTCAACAATATGGTAAACGCAGTTGACTTGATTGTTGAATAAGCAAAAACATATACCTATTATATATACTTTCAAATGAAAGGAAGAAGCGAGTAATGAAAAAGAAAAGCATCTCAAAGAAACTTGTTGCAGTTATATTGAGTGTTGTTATGATTGTAACATCAATACCGTTTATGTTGATAGGCAACGCAGCAGGTCTTTATGACCCTGCACCTAAATTCAGCCCGGAAGCACAGGAAGAAGGTGCGAGTGCATGGCTTGATGATGACGGAAATGTTCAGGTGGTTTATCCTGCGGCATATGCAGAACCTACATATAAGGGTGAAGCATTATCAATTGCTTTCTACATTCTTGAACTTGTTGATACAGGTGCAAAGAATTCAATACATACAAACATTGTTCTTAAAACAATTAAGGCAGAAGGCACATCGGCGACTTTTAATGCGGCTGATATTGGTGAGATAGACCTTGAAAATAAACGATATAGCGTGACTATAACTGCAGTTGATACAGAAAACTGGTTCTCACAGCCTATTTATGCAACTGTTGTTAAAGTTCCTGCCGTTACTATTGATGCAGACCGATTCGCAAACTTTTCAACAAGTTCTACTGCAGTTCGTGAGATAATGACGTTCGAAAGCGGTACGGATGATGGTAGAGTTACACAGGGCAGTCAGTTACTTTATATGGGCAAAGCACAAGAATCCGGAACACCTGACCTTTCTGATGGTATTGGTGACACAGATGCACTTAGATTTATAATGTATAATCAACCAACCGGAACACAAGCTTTTGATACTTCTTATTCACGTCAGACTTGGGATTTTAAAGGTGCAGAAGAAATCTGGTATTGGTTAGATTTATCTAAAGTAGAACTCAAAGGTCTTGCATTCAGACTTAAAACGAATGAGAAGATGTGGTTAGAGTGGATAGACGATGATGAAACCCTTGATACTGAGCAGAACGCTAGTTCTATAGTTTATTCAACAAAGGGTACGGCAGCTTCTGCATATACAGGTGAAGATCCCTATGTTTACGTTCAGCGTGAAGATGGCGGTTGGAATAAGGTAATGCTTAACGGCAATGGTACACTTGACATTGGTAACTTTAAAGGTTATATCCGTGTTCCTCTTAAGTTTATGTGTTCGGAAACTGATTCTTATATAGATATCAGTAATCAGGATTTGGCTTCAGGACACGATTATAAAAGTGGCATTAATAACTCTGTTCAGGATTCTGATGTTCAGAATTGGCTCAGGTCAATGACTTTTGGCAGAATTACTGTTGACAGAGCAGGTACAAGTATACAGGATGCACTTTTGATTCATCGCAGAGGCTTACGCTCAAGTTCAGGTTTTTTGAATGCGGGCGACAGACATTTATATTTGTTCAATGCTGACGGGATTACACATTTGCAGCAAAGCTATACTAACGGTAATCCTGCTGTTGATTATTCAAAAGCCGGTTATATGCTTGCGGTTCCGCTGGATGCATCAAAAGCAAAAACAACAGTTGTAACAGGAAATGTTTCAACAGACCGTGCATACATTTCAAATGGCACAGTTCAGAACCGTTCAGGCGGACTTAAAGCTATTGAAGATATTTACAATGCAGGCTTCTCAATCGAAAGCTGTTCAGCAGAGAGTCTTCAAAACAGCTTTTTTGTTGATAATATATTCTTTTATCGTACAGATGGCGGACAATACACAGAAAACACACTTGACGGAAATCCAAATACCGGCAACCCGATGTCCGATTATTATGATGAGGAATTAATGATACAGAATCTTATCTTCGATGAGATTGACAAATATCTTGTAACTCCGGGTTGGGAGGATTTCAGAGAAATTAATTACATTCTTGACTTGATTGAAGCATATCGTCAGATTTTTGCTGCTAATGGTAAGAGTACAGCTTTCCTTGATTTGTCAAAAACAGATGATGGCGATGGTGTGGGTCTTGCTGCAGCAGCTGCAAAACTTAACAGAAACTCATGGGCAAACGCCTGGAAAGCTTATGAATCATGTGTGGCTGAAGGTACTTACGGGCGAGCAAATGCTGGTAAGTTTGACCTTATTCCGACAATGGTTCGACTTATGGAAAAACTTCCTAAACCTGAAAATATCACTACAGTAAGTGAGGCGCTTCGAGACGAGATTATCAAGTTGTGGAAAGGTTATTCATTGCTTAACTCTGGTCAACTTGAAATGCTTGGTAAAACCGAGGAAGAAACAATCCTTAAATATATTGCATTGCTTGGCAGTAGTGTCAGTGAAAACTATGATGAATTCGTTGTCGGTCAACAGCTTGCTGATTTCCCTTACATTGTGTATAACGATTTTGAAAGTCAGGAACTCGGAACAAAGGGTTGGCAACTTGAAGATAACAAAGATGCTTACACGAGTGCAGTTGCAGGTGGTACAAATAATCTTGCAACAGACTGGCGACATTTAAAAGGTCTTACAACATATACAACAAACGGTAGCACAAACATTACAGATAAAGACTATTACGGATATGCTCCTGACGAGAGTGACAAATCACAGGAGGCTTTGGACGGCAAAGTTCATTACAATGCATCTTGGGCAACCATAACAGATAATGGTTATATGAATTCGAACGCGGCTACAATGTTTGTTGACAGTGCGTTTACTGCAAATAATAATGATGGTGTTTTCCATACAGTAACATTTTCAAGACACGGTAAAGATTCTGCAAATTGGACAGAATTTCAGGCAAATAACACAGGGCTTGACAACCTTGGTGCTTTTTCAACAGAAAACAGCACAGGAACACCATCTATAGGTTTATCACTTATTTTATATGTAGATTTTACGGAGATTTCTAATTTCTACTTTACTACAAATATATTTACAAAAGAAAGTGACGGGACACCTGTTAAGGCACGACCCAATATGGGTGTTGCACTTAATGACCAAGCAAAGATTGATAACTGGAAATACTTCATTCTTCATCCTGAAACAGGTGAATGGGTTATTAACCACACAACAAGTCAGTGGTGTTTCACTTCAACTAAAACTGATGAAAGTTGGGGCGACCAGTTTAGCCTCGATAACTATCAGGGATACATTATGATTCCGTTGTATCATGTTAAAGTACCACAGAGTGCGGTCAGCGAACCAAAACTTGACGGTAATGCAACATGGCTTAACAACATTTATGCAATTCAGTTCTGTATTGGTGGTGCAAACGGAAATTCACTTGACGGCAAATCTTTTACTATTGATAATGTTGGCTTCACATATGACCCAGTAGCTTATGCAAATCACGACTGGACTTGTTATGCGGAGGTTTTCGGAGCAAAATCACTTCCTGCTGCAAATTTTGAGAAAATGGTTGACGAAATTGACCCTTATGAAAAATCAACTTTACAAACAGAAGTAACAAATGCACTTGCAGTATATAACAGCCTTTCTGCTTATCAGCAATCATTGGTACAAGAGGAAAAAGATATACTTGACTTGTATTTGCAGTATGTTGCAGGGACAAATTCACTTCCTAACCCAACATATACTCCCGAACAGGTTAAGGACTTTGTTGATTCACTTCCTGCCGAGATAAAAAATGCTTCCGTAACAGGCGAAAACGATATTCCACATCCTGGATTTTCTAATGGTTCCGTAAACTATGCGGCAATGGGTATAACCCGTGAAAAGGCTGATGAGATTATTAAATATTATCAGGAAAGCTATTCAAGATTTTCAAAAACTCAAAAAGCAACCATAACAAATTCGGCAGAACTTATAAATGCATATAATATGTGTATGCGTATGACAGAAACTCTCGAAGACATTAAAAATGCTTCGATCACCTTCTTACCAGAACTCACATCTCTTTATACAGTGAAATACGATTATGAAGGTGACGGTGTTCTTGATGACCTTGATGAGAGTGTAGCAGATTCAGATGCGTACAAGGTTGGTAATTTCGTAAGTATTGCAGGCAGAGATGAGGTTGAATCCTTCAGAACCGATAAATACAATTCTTTGCAGTATTACTCAAAGACTTCAATTGATGACGGTTCAATTTATCCTCAGCTTCAGAATACATCTCGTGGTTTCACATATTTCTTAAATAATACCCGAAGTTTTACGGTTGACGGCGAAGAAATCAATGGCGGTATTATTACATTCCAAAAGAAGATGCAGGATATTTACGAGATGGCGAACGGTCATATCACAAACCAAACCCTCTTTACTCCTGAAGAATTACAAAGTGTAAGAGATGTTATCAACGAGTACAACGCGTTTCTTCCTGCATACTACAATGTTGAAGAACTTTATGAGCTTGAACAGGCAATCTCAAGGCTCTTCCCAACAGTTTCAACCGAAGAGGTTGATGTAAAGGAAATTCTTCTTTCAGAAGAAAAACTTACAGGTGATGCAGCTACCTATAAAGTAACTTACGCAGAGGTGCTTGACCTTAAAGATAAGGGCGACAACTATTATATAAGAGTTACATCTAAAAATGGTGCAATGACAAATGCTTATGGTGACACGGTTGCTTATAATGTTGCAATCGGTTCAACAAACACAACATCAGGTAACATTGTTGAAGATAGTCCATACAAAGCAGATGTTGCTAATAATACATATACTCCTGGCAACCCAATGAGTTTGACAATAGTTCCTTCGTTAGATACTAAACCAACAGGTTTGAGCGGTGCGGTTTATGACGACATTACTGTTGAACTTGTTTACTCAGAAACAGTTAGTGAAACGGTAGATGGAACTACAACAGAAAAGATTGTTGAAACAATAGTAAATTCACAGATTATTACAGTTTCTTACTCAATGGGTGATGCCTACACGGTTACAATTCCTGGTAGTTTCCCTGTTGAATGGGGAGATATTAAACCCCAGGTTGTATCATATTCAGTAACAACCGAAATGGCGGCTACATCAAAACTCACCGTAGGTGTTGCAAGTGATGGAACAGGTAAAATGTTAAGTACCGTTGACCCGACATTAGCTCTTGATTACACAACGGATAACTTTGTTGACCAAGAGTTCGGAAACAAAGTCACAGATGCTAAACCAGATCCCGCACCTACTGTTACGGTCAGCGGTTGGGACAGCGTTCCGGTTGGTGAATATAAAACAACGTTAACTTATACTGTTGTCTATGATAACGGCAACAGTACATCATAAGGGAGGGGATGATTAAATGAAAAAAATCTTGTCCGTAGTATTAGCACTTGTGTTGCTCTTGCTTTGCACAGTTCCGTGCTTTGCAGAAACCCAATCAATGACTATTTCAACGGTTGGTGTTGTAGCATATGAGTTAAGTTATCCTGCAGACATAGAAATCCCGTGGTTGACAAAGACTATGGAGATTGGTGAGATACAGGCCGTGCTTTTGAATATTGAACCATCAAAAGCAATTAAAGTTTCAGTATCTTCAGCGTACAACTTCAAACTTGCTAATGACAAAGATGCATCAAAGACCATAGCATATAATTTATATGGCATTGATGATATTAAATTCCTCCCGGGTGATTTTGGGAAGAGTTACAATCTTTCCGTCAGCGTGGCTGACAGTCAGTGGCAACAAGCTGCTTCAGGTAAACACAGTGATTTACTTACTTTCACTGCTGAATATGTGAACGCTTAATAATAAAAATAAACTTGATATAAAGGAGAACAAAGCTTATGAAAAAGATTATTGCTCTTATGATGGCTCTTGTTATGATGATGGCTATTGCAGTTCCTGCTTTTGCAGCTGATCTTAATGCAAAACCAAGTGAAGCAGGCGATGTTATTATCAAAACAGATACAAAAGATGCAGACGGCAATGATGCTGAAAAGTACACAGTTACAATTCCTGCTGATACAACAATTCCTTGGAGACAGGAAGTTACAGCAGTAGATTATTCAATTACTTCTCAGCTCAGAAGAAACCACAGAGTTGAAGTTTCAGTTGCAGGCAGCGGTGCAATGAAAACTGCTGATGGAGCATACAGAATTGCTTATACTCTTGATGGCGACAAATCTTACACAACAACTCAGCCAACAATCGTTGACCCTGATGTAAGAAGCCTTGATGTTGTAATCGCAATGGCTGATTGGGAAAAAGCAGTTGTTGAAGAGTATGCAGATATCATCACATACACAGCTGGTATTGTTACAGCTTAATTAAATAATAATAATTTATAAGGAGAAATAAACTATGAAAAAGATTTTATCTATCGCAATGGCTCTCGTTATGATGCTTGCAATTTGTGTTCCCGCATTTGCAGCTGACCTTAGTGTTAAAGACACAGATTCAGGTGATGTTATCATCACAACAAGCACAGACAAAGCTGACGGCACAGATGGTGACTGGTATGTAGTTACTATTCCTGCTGATACAACAATCGCTTGGGGCGCTGAAAGCACAGAACTCAAGTATTCAGCAGAAACACACCTTCTTTACGGCAAATCTCTTGACGTTAAAGTTACAAGTGCTGACTATGTTATGACATACGCTCCTGAAGCTAATGTTGCTCTTGACCTTGCGTTTGCACTTTCAGGTGATGTAGCAGTTAACTTTGCAACAGTTACATATCCAGCAGTTGAAAAAGCAATTTCTGTTGATATTACAGAAGATGCTTGGAACCATGCAGTTGTTGGTGAATACGCAGACACACTTACATTCTCAGCAGCTATCGTTTAATATTTAATTTAACTTCTAAAAGGAGAATACAATTATGAAAAAGATTATTGCTATTGCAATGGCACTCGTAATGATGATGGCTATTGCAGTTCCAGCTTTCGCAGCAACACTTAGTGACAGCTCAAATACAGGTGATGCAGAAGTTTTAACAGATATTTCAGGTGTTCAGGGTGAAGGTACTTACACAGTTACATATCCTGCAACAATGGCTCTTACTTGGGGTGTTGAAGAAACAGGGTTCCAATATTCAGTTACATCACAGCTTAAAACAGGCAAATGTGTTTCTGTTGAGATCCTTGACAAAGATGCAAATGGTTTAGTAATGGTAAATGATGACGGTGCAACACTTGCATACTCTCTCAGCGGTGCAACAACTGCAAAAACAACAGCTCCGGTTGTTACAGATGCTGATGCAACTTTTGATTACAGTGTTAATGTTGCAAAGGCAGCTTGGGATGCAGCAGCTTTCGACGAATATAAGGATACACTTACATTCTCATCAGCAGTTGTTAACCTTTAATTCTTAAAAGTATAAAGGAGAAAAACTATGAAAAAGATTATTGCTATCGCAATGGCACTTGTTATGATGATGGCTATTGCAGTTCCAGCTTTCGCAGCTAATCCAATCGTTGAAACAGGCGAACAAACAGGCGAAGCACTTGTTAAAACAGATACAACATCAGTTGGCGCAGGTTCATACACAGTTACTTATCCCGCAGAAATCATTATTCCTTGGGAATCTGCAACATACAATGCAACATATACAGTTGAAACACAGCTTGCAGTTGGTAAAACTCTCAATGTTGCAGTTGCTGATAAAATATCAGGTACTCTTACAGGTGAAATGACCGCTGAAGGTACTTCTGATAAACTCGAATATACACTTTCAGGTGATGTATCAGTTGACTATGATGAAGTTAAGAACGAAACAGAAACAATCACATTCACAGTTGCTGATTGGAACAAGACAATTGCTGAATATTCAAACTACATCACATTCACAGCTACTCTTGCTGACAAATAATTCTAACGAATTTAATTAAGGAGATAATAATTATGAAAAAGATTATTGCTATCGCAATGGCACTTGTTATGATGATGGCCGTTACAATTCCTGCTTTTGCAGCAGAAATTAAAAAAGATGACGCAGAACAATTTGGTAAGGCTACAGTTGCTACAACAACAACTGATACAGATGCTACATATACAGTTACTTATCCCGCATCATTCACATTTGCTTGGGATGATGTTACTACTCAGAATGCTAACTATTCAGTTACATCACAGCTTCCTATCGGTGCAACACTTAAAGTTTCTGTTGCTGCTGATAATGGCGGTGTAATGACAAGTGATGTTGCTACAGGATATTCACTTACATACACTCTTGCAGGCGGTACAGGTGAAAAAACATTCAACGAAATTAACAATGGCGTAGGTCCTGACACAGATATTACAATTGGTATCGCTCAAGAGCAGTATGACCAGGCAGTTCCTGCAGTTTATCAGGGTACAGTTACATATACAGTTGCATACTCAGCTGTATAAGTAAATCTTGTTTAAATCCTATTTATATAAAGGAGAAACAATTATGAAAAAAATTATTGCTATTGCAATGGCTGTTGTTATGATGATGGCTATTGCCGTTCCTGCATTCGCAGATGAATTGAACAGCACAAAGAATAACGGTGATACAACTGTTATTGTTGACGGTACATCCGGTATTGGTGATGGTACATACACAGTTACAATTCCTGCAACAGTTAACCTTACTTGGGGTAATGACGGTGCAGACGAATATTCAATCACAAGTCAGCTCGTTTCCGGCAAACGCGTTAAGGTTGAACTTGCAAAATCAAAAGATTTGACAAGTGCAGCAAACAATGTTATCGCATTCACAGCAACAGATGCAACAGATGGTAAGTCAGCAGCTGAAGTTGTTACAAATGAAGCTCATGCTTTCAACATTACAATTGCAGACGGTGCTTGGGACGCAGTTCCATATGATGTTTACGAAGGACAGATTTCATTCTCATCCTCAGTAGTAGATGCTTAATTCGTTTGAAAATGAGGGCTTAATATGAAAAAAATACTTTCATTGGCTCTTGCTCTTGTTATGATAATGGCAGTTTGTGTTCCTGCTTTTGCCGCTACTCAATATGACAACGGTACTGCAGGAAGCAACACAGACGTTCTTGTTGACGGTGTGGCAGATTTGGGTGAAGGTTCATATACTGTTACAATTCCTGCGGTAGTGCAGATCCCCTGGGGAAAAGAAACTACAGATGTCGATTATTCAGTTTTTTGTCAACTCAAGACAGGGAAACGTGTTAAAGTTACAGCTACATCAATTGATAGCAAAACAATGAAAAACACAGCACAAACTGCAACACTTAAATATGATTTAAGTGATACAACATATACCACAACTAAATCAGTTATCCTTGCATCTGCTCCCGAAAAAGCAACAGTAAAAGTGCTTATTCCTAAAACAAATTGGGATGGTGCTTCAATTGATAAGTACAGTGGTACATTAACATTCACAGCAGAGCTGATATAAAATTTCAAGGAGAAAATAATCATGAAAAAAATTATTGCTATTGCAATGGCTGTTGTTATGATGATGACTATTGCCGTTCCTGCATTTGCAAATACACAGTATGATAATGGTACAGCAGGCAGCAGTACAGACGTCCTTGTTGACGGTATCACAGATATGGGTGAAGGCACATACACAGTTACAATACCTGCAACAATCGACCTCGATTGGGGTGCAACGCAAACAGAATCACAATATTCAGTTACTTGCCAACTTCAAACAGGCAAACGCGTATTTGTTGAGTATGACGTAACTTCTAACCTTATTAACCAGACAGATGCTAACGAAGAAATTCCTTTTGAAGCATATAACAGAGCAGATACCGGTTACACAGCTGCATCTGTTGTTACAGACGAAGTTCATAAATTATATGTTTATGTTGAAACAACTGACTGGGATGCTGCAACTATCGCTGCATACAAAGGTATGATTACATTTACATCAGCTATTGTATAATTCTATTAAATAAATTTTCAGGAGATAATAATTATGAAAAAGATTATTGCTATCGCAATGGCACTTGTTATGATGATGGCTATTGCAGTTCCTGCTTTCGCAGCTGTTGAAGGCGGTTCAAATTCAGGTTCAGATACAATTATCAACACATTGACAACAAAAGAAGATGGCACAGATCCAACTTGGTATACAGTTACAATTCCTGCAACTCAGGAAATTTTCTGGGAAGCAACAGCAACAGAGATTAAATATACAATTAATAGCCAGCTTGCAACAGGTGACCTTGTAAAAGTTACAGTTGCTGATGCTGACAATGCTTATCTTATGACAAAAGATGGTAGCACAGCTACACTTGCTTATGCTATCACAGATGCTGAATACACAGCAACAGCAGAAGTTGTTGTTGACGAAGTTGATACAGTTACAATCGATACTTCAATGGCAGCTTGGGCAACAGTTCCTGTTGATGCATATTCAGATACTCTTACATTCACAGCTGAACTTGTATAATTAAGTTTTTCAGCTACTCAAAGGAGTAATTATTATGAAAAAAATCATTGCTGTTTTTATGGCAATTACTATGATGATGCTTGTTGCAGTTCCTGCATTTGCAGCAGAAATAAAAAAAGATGATGCTAACCAGTATGCTTCAGCAGATGTTGTAACAACATTTAATGAAAATACTGACTGGTCATATACAGTTACAATTCCTACCGGTATTCAAGTTACTTGGAACGATACAGAAACACTTTATGATGCAGCATACTCTGTTACAAGCCAACTTCTTATAGGCGCATCACTTAATGTTTCCGTTTCAGCTGATAATGGTGGAAAAATGGTTAACGGCGATTGGGAACTTCTTTATACACTTACAGGTGATGGTGTAACAACTTTTGGTCCTGTAAACAATAATGCGAAAGCCTCTACCGTTGGTGGTACAGATGCTAAGGTACAAGTAAAGGATTTCTCGGATAAACCAGTTGGTACATACACAGGAACTCTTACATACACAGTTGAGTATGTACCTCCTACACCGTAATCTATCTCCGAATAGGTTTTATAATTGATTTATAGGAGGTGGATTTCGTTGAAAAAGGTTTTAAGTATTGTTGTGGCATTTGTTATGATGTTTGCTATGTGTGTTCCGTCTTTTGCGATGAAACTCACAACAGAAGTTCCTTATGAACACACTGTAACAGTTACCCATAATGAAGGCGGTCACGTTCTTCTTGAAGGTAGAGTTTGTCCCAGCGGTACACAAATAAAAATTAATAGATTTGGTGAAATCGACCTTAGTGTAATCCTTGAAAGCGGATATCATCTTGAGCGTGTTACTGTAAACGGCGTTGACGTTACCGATAAGTATGTTGATGGTAACTTAAGAATTACTAATATCACAACGGATGTTTATGTCAATTTTACATTTGAAAAGTGTTCAGACGACCCAAACGATAAATGTGAAAAAGTTGCAATGGAAGGTACTGTTTATTTAGGTGATGAAGAACTTCCCGGAGCAGATATGAGTTTCGATTTTGGAAGTGTATCAACTAAAACAGATGAAAACGGTAACTATTACGTTGAAGATATTTCCGAAGGAAGACATATTGTAACAATTTCCAAGGATGGCGAAGTACTTGCTCATATCACCTTTGTAATTGAGTTTGCAGATGTTGATGAGGTAACTCTTAGAACTGCTGTCGATGGCACACAGGTTGTTCAGGTTCCTTATGGAACAGAGAAGATTTATCTGGATTTCTACATTGTCGATAGTGATGGTGACGGAATTCCTGACCAGGACCCTGATGTAACAGACCCGAATAATCCTAACATCGACCCTGATGGTGACCCTGACAAACCTGATGAAAAATATGACCCGGATGATGATAACGACGGTATTCTTGATGAGGACGACCCAGACCATCCTAACTACGATGACGATAATGACGGAATCCCTGACAAGGACGACCCAGATGACGACAACGATGGTATTCCAGATGGTTTAGACCCGGATGACGATAACGATGGCATTCCGGATGAGGATGACCCGAACCACCCTGACCGCGATACAGATGATGATGGCATTCCTGACAGAAATGACCCGGATGACGATAATGACGGAATCCCTGACAAGGACGACCCAGATGACGACAACGACGGAATTCCTGATAAGGATGACCCAGACAGTCCTGACCGCGATACAGATGGTGATGGTATTCCAGATAGAGATGACATTGATGATGACAATGACGGTCTTCCTGACGGGGACCAAGATTGGAACGACAATGACGGTGACGGAATCCCTGACAATGAAGATCCGGACGATGATAACGACGGAATTCCTGATAAGAATGACCCGGATGCAGACGGTGACGGACATCACGACAACTATGATGGCTCCGACGAAGGTGACTTGGATAATGACGGTGGTATAATTGACATTGGAAAACCAGATGTTATTGTTCCGGATATTGATATTCCCGATACTTTTGCAGCGGTTATCCAGAGTCCTATATTGTTCGGTTCAATAATGGGAATCAGTTTGTTCTTCATTATTCTTCTTTTCTTTAAACGAAAGAAAGATGAGGAAGATGAAACAACTGAGGTTATAGAGTAAATTTATCAAATCAAATAAACAGTTAAACGCAGACTTGTAATCAGGTCTGCGTTATTTTTATGTAAATATGCGTACAAAAAGTATCTATTTTGCCTTTGTATGCCCCTGTATGATGTTTTTACTGTTTTTTAGTAAAGTTTTCCAATTATACCCAACAGAAGCGATTTTAAGGCTTTATAAGGATAAAGAATAACACTAATTATTTTTTCGTGTAAGAAAAATAGTTAGGAAATATGTTTCTTGATACATAAAATGTAAAAAAAATGTTGACAATCATGGAATTTGTGTTATAATAACAAAGCAAAATAAAGCAGAACAGTAAATTTTGTTCTCACCTTTCGGCAATCGGGCTGAATGGTCAATACAGATTCTTTAAAAGAGTTATTGTGTATTGAGGTGGGCAGAATTTATCTGTCCACTTTTTTAAATTTCGCTAAAGAGGTGTTTATTTATCAGTACCAAAGAATTGCAAATCAATGAAGAAATTCGCGACAAGGAAATAAGAGTTATTACCGATGATGGTGAACAACTTGGAATTATGTCTGCTAAAGATGCTTTGAAAGAAGCTGAAAAACGCAGCCTTGACCTTGTAAAGATTGCCCCTAACGCACAGCCCCCTGTTTGTAAGATTATGGACTACGGCAAGTACCGTTTTGATAAGGCAAAAAAAGAAAAAGAAGCAAAGAAAAACCAGAAGGTTATTGAAACAAAAGAAATCAGACTTTCTGTTAACATTGATACTCATGACTTTGATACAAAGGTAAATCATGCACTTAAGTTCCTTAAGTCAGGCAACAAGGTAAAGGTTTCAATTCGTTTCAGAGGTCGTGAAATGGCTCACGCACACTTGGGTAACGGTATTATGGAACGTTTTGCAGTTGCTGTGGAGGAATTGGGCACAGTTGATAAGCCTGCAAAACTTGAAGGTCGTCAAATGCTTATGTTCTTATCCCCAAAGGGTGCGAAATAAAGTAGTAAATTTATTAGGAGGATATTATTATGCCAAAGATTAAAACACATAGCGGAGCTAAAAAAAGATTTAAGCTTTCAAAGAACGGCAAGCCAATCAGAGCACACGCTAACAAGTCTCACATCTTAACAAAGAAGAGCACAAAGAGAAAAAGAGGACTTCGTCAGACAG
>JAZNIQ010000231.1:0-4490 GCA_045577555.1 Candidatus Fimenecus sp. | reverse complement strand
GTTGTTTTTGAGGGAAATGTAAAGCGAGGTCCTGACGAAAACAGCGGTTATTATGACAGCGTAAATATTGCACCCTATCTCAAAGAGGGTGAAAACTCAATTTGTGCTTTGGTGTGGTTTTGGGATAACGAAACAAGCTATTCATATAACAGTAGCGGTCAGGGCGGATTCATTTTTGAAGCCATAAATGATGACATAACCATAATTTCTGACAATAGTTGGAAAGTGAAAAAACACAGTGCTTACGGTGACAGCATTCTTTATAAGCCAAATTATAGACTCCCTGAACACAGCATTTATTACGATGCAAGAAAAGAATTGGGTGACTGGCTCAATACAACTTTTGATTTTTCTTCTTGGGAGAATGCAACCGAATATGCTGTCGGCGGCGAGGGTGCTTATGGCAAACTTTATCCGAGAGGAATACCATTCGTGAAGGATTACGGTCTTAAAGATTATGAGAATTCAAATATTTACGAAAACTATACTGTAAAAAATCTTTTCGGCGAAAAAATCACAGTTGATATTCCTTACAACGCACAAGTTACTACATATCTTAAAGTTATAGCACCTGCTGGCAAAAAGATTCGCATAATAACAGAGAACACTCCAATCGGTGCAGTTTCAACCACCTATATAACTAAAGATGGCGAGCAGGAGTTTGAGGCATTAGGTTGGGTTAACGGTGAGCATATTACTTATGACATACCTCACGGCGTTACAGTTGTTGCTCTCAAATACCGTGAAACTGGCTATGACAGTTCATTTGCCGGTAACTTTAAGTGCGATGATGAATTTTTGAATTCTTTGTGGCAAAAATCCTTGCGTACCCTTTATGTTACAATGCGCGATAATTTTATGGATTGTCCTGATAGAGAAAGAGCTCAATGGTGGGGCGATGTTACAATCGAAATGAATATGACAATGTACTCTATGGATAGCAATTCTTACTTACTCTATCAAAAAGGCGTAGATGCTATGCTTTCCCACGTTGACGACACAAAAGTTCTTCAAACTGTTGTACCTATAAGTGGCGACTATTTTGAACTTCCCGTTCAACAACTTGCCGGAATAGTAGGTTTTTACACTTACTATGAATATACCGGTGATAAAGAATTTTTAGAAAAGGTTTATGATGCATCTGTTGACTACCTGAAGCTTTGGGAAATGGGAGAAAATAATCTTGTTGTTCATCGTGAGGGCTCATGGGATTGGGTTGACTGGGGCTACAAAGCAGATGTGACCGCCATTGAGAATGCATGGGTTTATTATGCTCTTTCCGCCATAGAAAAAATGGCAGAAAATTTAGGAAAAGATGAAGATATCTCGTTTATTACCGAAAGAAAAGAAACAATTGTAAAAGGATATAAAAATCTTTGGACAGAAAATGGCTTTAAAAGTGATGATACGAAAAAGCCTGATGACAGAGCCAATGCTCTTGCAGTTTTGTCAGGACTTGCAGACAAAGAGCAGTATGACACCATCAAGAATGTACTCGCAATTACTCAAAATTCAGGTCCGTACATGGAATATTATGTTCTTGAAGCTCTTTGCAAAATGGGAGAATATGAACTTGCCAAAGACAGAATAAAAGACAGATATGAAAGTATGGTAGGCAAGGATTATTCAACCTTATGGGAGTTTTGGGCCGCTTGGCAAGGCACTAAAAATCACGCGTCGACTGGTGGACCTCTTGTAATAATGAGTAAGCATTTTGCAGGTATTACTCCAATTGAGGCAGGCTACGAAAAGGTTAAAATTGACCCTCAGTACACTTTGTCCGATAGCTTAAATTGTACTGTTCCAAGTGTAAAAGGCCTAATCACTCTCGATTATGAAAAGGTAAACGGAGAATACAATATCAACCTTACTTTACCACAAGATATGAACGCTGTTATATATATACCTGCTGATGCAGTTATAAATATCAATTCAGAAGTTTACTACAAAAACGGCGAATATATAAATGGCGAAATTGGTAATGTGGAGATTGTAGAAAAGTAATTAACAACTAATAATTAACAAACAAAAGCAACAGAAGTAAAAACTGTTGCTTTTTGCTTTGTGAGTGATATAATTTATTTGTATTCAAGTACTATATGAAAGAAGTGGTAATATGGTAAAAAACTATGATGCAGTTGTTATCGGTGCAGGTAACGGCGGACTTGTAGCATCAGCTCGTCTTGCCAAAGAGGGAAAAAAGACATTACTTATTGAACGTCATAATTTACCCGGTGGATTTGCTACAAGTTTTGTAAGAGGTAGATTTGAATTTGAGGCATCTCTTCATGAGCTTTGTGGTATCGGCTCAATTACAGGAAAATCACCATTGTTGAAGATTTTTCAAGAAGTCGGTGCAGCAGATAAAATTGAATGGGTTGCACTTAATGAAGCATACAGATTGCTCACATTAGACGAAACCGAAAAGTGCGACTATTTAATGCCTTTGGGTAAGGAGGCTTTTATAAACAAACTTGAGGAATATGACCCGGGCTCTTCAGCTGTAGTTACAAAGATTTTTGACCTTATTGAAAGCATTGAAAAAACATTAGATTTTGTAAGCAACATTGAAGATTTCAAGCCCTCAATGATTAAAGAAATTTTTTCTGAACATACGAATTTTCTTAAGGTTGCAAACTATTCTGTTGACGAAGTGCTCAAATCATTTGGTGCAAGTCAAAAAACTAGGGATATTCTTAACGGATATTGGTGTTATCTTGGTCAACCTACTGACGAGCTTAATGTTATTCACTATTTCACAATGCTACACTCATATATTATTGATGGTGCTGTTATTCCTAAAGGCAGAAGCCATCAAATAAGCACTGCGTTGCTTGAGGCATTTACCGAAAACGGTGGCGATGCTTGGTTTAACACAAGTGTTAAGAAAATAAATGTTGAAAACGGTGTAGCAACAGGTGTTGTGCTTGATGATGGCACTCAAATAAACGCTAAAGTGGTTATTTGTAACGCTTCGCCATACAATGCATTTACAAAACTTATAGATGAAAATGCTGTTCCTGAAAAACTTAAAAAGGAAGTAAATGCTAAAACCTTGAGCGCAAAAGGATTTGCAGTATTTTTAGGACTTAACCGTTCTGCAGATGAATTAGGACTTAACAACCACACTTATTTCATTTATCCGACTAACGATAACAGAAAGTGCTATGAACTCAGCAAACACCTTGAAACAAATGATGTTCAGGCAACAGTTTGTCTTAATAGAGCCTTTGACGATTGCTCACCTGAGGGCACAAGCATTCTTTATATGACCTCTATTTTTGCAGGTGACGAATGGAGCAAGGTTTCTGTTAAGGATTACCATAAAACAAAGCATGCCTTTGCTGAAAAAATGATAGATAATTTTGAAAAGGCAACAGGTGTTAAAATCAAGGAGTATATTGAAGAAATTGAAATTGCAACACCAATGACATATGCCCGTTATACTGATGCTCCTGCAGGAACTATTTACGGATATGAAGCAACTAAAGAAGATGGCATTGTTAAAAGAATTGTTTTTGATTTGATAGATAAGGGTATACCCGGACTTTATTTTGCAGGTGGCTATACTACAAGACACATGGGTTATTCTCCAAGCTATACAACCGGTGATATGGCAGCAAAGAATGCCATACTCGCTATGGAAAAGGAGGTAAAGTAAATGAGTAAGAAGTTCTCTGTAAACGGCACTTTCAAGGATAGTGTGAATACTATAAAGTTTTTAACAGAAAGAAAACAGTTTGTTGATAGTGCCCCGGCGGTTTTACCAACTCGTACTGATGATTTTGGCGTTAATATGGTTGCCAAGAGCCTTCATCCTAAAGAACAAAAGCTTGTAATCAGCAGAATTGAAGAGCATAAGGACATTGCAAAAAGTTATTATTTCAAAAGTGAAACAGAGCTTGCATATTTTAAAGCTGGTCAATACCTTACCTTTAAGCTGGAAATCGGCAATTCAGTTGTCACCCGTTCATATTCAATTGCCTCCTCACCGGCCAGCGCATTAATCGGTGAATATCAGATTACCGTTAAGCGTATTGCTGACGGTTTCGTTTCTGATTATATTCTCGATAACTGGAGTGTAGGCGATGAAGTTATCGCTTATGCACCTGAGGGTAATATGACATATTCTCCTTTGAGAGATGCTGAAAATATTGTTGCTATTGCAGGTGGTAGCGGTATTACCCCTTTCCTTTCAATGGCAAGAGCAATAGACCAAGGCGATGAGGATTGCACCCTTACTTTGCTTTATGGCTGCAGAACATCAGACGAAATACTTTTCAAAACAGAGCTTGATTCACTTTCTGAGAAAAACGAAAAAATCAATGTGGTTTATGTTCTTAGTCACAGTGACGAAGAAGGCTATGAAAAGGGCTTTGTAGGAGCAGATGTAATTAAAAAGTATGCTCCAGAAGGCAATTACAGCATTTTTGTATGTGGTCCTGGTGGATTATATAAATTCCTTGAAACAGAGCTTCCAAAGCTTAATA
>JAZNIQ010000230.1:0-10393 GCA_045577555.1 Candidatus Fimenecus sp. | reverse complement strand
TGGCCCGGAACGCCGACCGGTCGGTGAACACCGCCGGAGCTGTCCACACCCGCAGGGCATAGTCGATGGCGAAGAACGCCACAGTGATGGCCTCAAGTCGGAGGCCAAGCGGTCTTAGGAAGACAATGTCATAAATCAACTCCTTGGCTCACAGAACGACATGGCTACGACCCGACTTCTTGCGAATGGCCCGGAACGCCGACCGGTCGGTGAACACCGCCGGAGCTGTCCACACCCGCAGGGCATAGTCGATGGCGAAGAACGCCACAGTGATGGCCTCGATGACCGCAAGTGCGCTACCGTAGCGCTGTGCAATGCTGCTGAAGGTGTGGAGGAAGGTGACGGACAGATTGAGCAACAGGACCAGACAACTGAGAATGTCGTAGCCGCGGCTGATCCAGTCCCCTGTCGAGCCCATTTCCACGATGGTGGCCATCCGTTTGCGCCGCAGCAGCCAAGTGTTTTTCAAGTTCTTCATGAGGAGCCTCCCGGATCGGTGTTCTGTTGTGATTATAGCAGATAATGAGACTGGGATAAAGAGGAAAGTGGGGAGTTTCCGGATGCTTTTTGGTGACCCGCCGGGGACACCTCGGCCCCAAGAGCCGCTTTCAGCGGTTTGGCCTCGAAATGCGCCTGCGGGTGCGATCTTCCCGTCCACGGCGCAAAAATAAACACCGTGGTCAAACAACCACGGTGTTTATTTGGTGACCCGCCGGGGACTCGAACCCCGGACCTTCGCCTTAAAAGGGCGTTGCTCTACCAACTGAGCTAGCGAGTCATATTTGGCTGGGCTGGCAGGATTTGAACCTGCGAATGCCAGAGTCAAAGTCTGGTGCCTTACCGCTTGGCGACAGCCCATCATCAATAGGCCTCTGGCGAGATAATACACACGCTCCTCTTTCGAGGAGCGGTGCATCAAAAGTGGGGTGGATGAGGGGATTCGAACCCCCGGCCTTCAGAGCCACAATCTGACGCGCTAACCAACTGCGCCACATCCACCATATTCATCTTTCTTTGCGCTGCACCAGTTGGCACACTCTATCGCAGGACAGAGCTGGCACGCCAGAAGGGACTCGAACCCCTGACCTACTGCTTAGAAGGCAGTTGCTCTATCCAGCTGAGCTATCAGCGCATATGGAGCGGGTGATGGGAATCGAACCCACACGACCAGCTTGGAAGGCTGGGATTCTACCATTGAACTACACCCGCATTTCAAGGACGCTGATTATTTTAACACAAAGGCTATCCTTTGTCAAGGACTTTTTATGCCAAAATTAAAATATTTATTTAAAAATCCTTTACTGTAAGTCCGTTATTTTACACAGTCCGATATTTACAAAATACATATAAAATGATAAAATGTTTTTAATATGTATGGGGGTGATTTTATGAATTCAACGTGGATAATTTTTCTTATGCTTTTTATAATTTTGATAATTCAAAAACGTAATGATATTCTCGTTGTTATCCGTAAACATCTTCGTAAAAAAAGGGGAAAGACAGTTATGACAGCACTAATTGAAAAATATATTGGCAAGGAGTGTTTAATTTACACTTGCACATCTTCTACGCAGATTACAGGTGTCATTAAATCCTGTAACGAGGGTTGGCTTGAAATCGAAAACAGTAATGGACAATCCGACCTTGTAAATTGCGAATATATTACAAGAATCCGCGAGTATCCACGCAATAAAAACGGAAAGAAAAAAAGCATTATTACAGATTAAGGTGATTATTATGGATAAAAACAGTTTTGCAAAAACTCCTCCTATGGGTTGGAACAGTTGGGATTGCTACGGTGCTGCAGTTAACGAGGAACAACTTATGGGTAATGCAGAATATATGGCAAAATATCTTAAGGCTTACGGTTGGCAATATGTTGTCTGCGACATCCAATGGTATGAGCCAAAAGCTAAAAACAACGATTATAATAATTTTACAGAACTTTGTATGGATGAGTATTCTCGTCTTATTCCTGCCGTGAATCGTTTCCCATCAGCTGCAAACGGTGTTGGATTTAAAGCAATTGCTGATAGAATTCACGACATGGGGCTTAAATTCGGCATACATATAATGCGTGGTATTCCACGTCAGGCAGTTCATCAAAATACACCAATTTTAGGTTCGGATAAGACTGCACGTCAGGTTGTTCATCATTTCTCAGTTTGTCCATGGAATACCGATATGTACGGAATGTACACCTGTGAGGGTGCACAGGCTTATTACGACTCAATTTTTCAAATGTATGCAGAATGGGGAATTGACTTTGTAAAAGTTGATGACATCTGTGTTACAGAATTTAGAAAGTGGGATAACCCATATTCAGCTCGTGAAGAAGTTGAAATGATAAGAAAAGCCATTAATAAAACAGGCAGAGAGATTGTTTTAAGTCTTTCACCCGGACCTGCAGAGTTATCCGTTGCTGATCACCTTTGCGAGTATGCAAATATGTGGCGTCTCACAGGCGATTTTTGGGACTGGTGGGACAAACTTTATGAAATGTTCGAAAAATGCGAAAAATGGGCACCTTATGTCAGTGAGGGATGTTGGCCTGATTGTGATATGTTACCGCTTGGCAATCTCTCACGTAACGGCACTTGTCATGGTCCGCAAGACAGATATACACAATTCACAAAAGATGAACAGATAACATTGATGACACTCTGGTCAATTTTCCGTTCACCACTTATGTTCGGCGGTGAATTGCGAAACAATGACGAGTGGACACTTTCACTTATTACCAATGAAGAAGTGCTTGGAGTTAACCAGAATTCTCATGGTGGAAAACAGATTTACCGTGATAATGAAAAAGTAATCTGGTCAGCAGTTTCTGATGACCATAAACCTTTGATTGCAGTATTCAATGTATCCGATACAGAAAAAGAAATTACGGTTGATTTGTCACAATATGACCTGGCAGGAGAATGCATTCTTCGTGATTTATGGGCAAAGGAAGACATTTGTAAAATCAAAGATGAAATTACTTGCTCTGTAAATTCTCACGGTGCAAAACTCTTTAAATTGAAATAAAAAGGAGCAAAAACTATGCTCAACATTATTACAGGGCGTACAGGTAGCGGAAAAACCCGTTTGATACGTTCTATGGCAACTGAAATTGCACAAAAACAGTCAGGCAAAGCCATAATTATTGTTCCTGAACAGTTTTCTTTTGAAACTGAAAGAGGGATGTTAAACCTTTTAGGTAATGAAAAAATTAATAATGTTGAAATTCTTAGCTTTTCACGAGTTGCTGAAAGGCTCTTGTCCCAATACGGAAAAATAGATAAAACAATTGCTGATGATGGCGTTCAGGCGGTTCTTATGAGCCGTGCCATTGAAACGCTTGAAGATAAGTTAACAGTTTTCAGCAGATATAAGAAATTTCCACAACTTATTAATGAAATACTTGATTTCCACCACGAAATAAAAAAATGTTCCATTACTAATGATAAGTTGAGTGAATATGCAAATTTAGTGCGCAAAACATCTTTTGCATCCAAACTTAATGAACTTTCTTTGATTTTCTCTTGCTATGATGCTCTTTTATCACACAGCTTCACAGACAGTTCTATGCATCTTGATATGCTTTATGACTTGCTCTGGGATGTTGATTACTTTAAAGATAAAACAGTATTTTTAGATGCTTTTTCAGGCTTTTCAGGACAGGAGTATAACATTATTGAACAGATTTTGCGTCAGGCAGATGATGTCTATGTAACTTTCTGTTGTGATACTTCAAAAAATAACGGAAGATATGAAGTCTTTTATAACGCAAATGTTGAAATCAAAAAACTTAAAATAATTGCAAAAAAAATTGATGTAAAAATTGCACCTGAACAGATTCTGTATTCTAAAAAAGAATTTAAAAAAGAGGAACTTAATTTCCTTGAGGAAAATATCTTCTCATCAAATAACAATATCTATAAAGATAATGCAGATGCAATTACAATAATTCCTTGCAGAACAAAAACAGAGGAATGTCAGATTGTAGCAGCTGAAATCAAGAAACTTGTAAGGGAAGAAAATATTCGTTATCGTGACATTGCCGTAATTGTGCGAAACGAAGAAAGTTATAAAAAGGATTTAGCATCAGCTTTCAGAAAATATGATATTGACTGTTTCCACGATAACCGTCAACCAGTAAATACACAACCACTTATTGTTTTCGTAAAATGTTTGCTTGATATTCTTGTAAAGGGTTTTGAAACAGAAACAGTATTAAGACTGTTAAAAACTCAACTTTACGGCTTCACAGTTGAAGAGACAGCTTTAATTGAAGACTATTGTCTTATGTGGCGTATAAGTCCATCTGCATGGAAAAATGAGTGGACAGAAAATCCAAAGGGTTTCGGTGAAGAATTTGACGATGTCTCAAAAGATACATTGTTAAAAATCAATTCTCTGCGTGAAAGGGTAGTAGGTCCGGTTGTTTCATTAAAAAACAGAATAAAAAATAGTAATGGTGAAACAATTTCCAAGGAACTTTTCGCCTTTTTGCGTAATGCCGGAATTGATGAAAACCTTAAATTTTTTACCGCTTTTTTAAGAGAAAACGGAGAAGTTGATTTGGCTCTTGAACAGGGTAGAATATGGAAAATGCTTACAGAAATTCTGGATGGACTTTATTTTGCTATCGGCAAATCTGCTGTTTCGACAGAAAGATATTCGGAATTGTTCAATATACTTGTATCATCAAAAAATATCGGTGTTATTCCAAATGGTATGGACGAAGTTATTATAGGCGGTGCTGACAGAATTCGTGCCTCTGCACCCAAAGTAGTATTTCTTATGGGCGTGAATACAGGCGTATTTCCCGGTGAAAGCTCATCAGGTGTATTGTTTAATGATATCGAACGTTGTGAACTTATTAAAAACGGTCTTCCAATAATAAGTAACCTTGAATATAACAGTGTAAGTGAAACCTTTATTGCATATCACGCAGCAACTCTTGCTACAGATAAATTGTATTTTACATACTCTGCTGTTGGTAGTGATTCATCTTCACTTACACCATCGGAGATGGTAAGTGAAGTTATTAAAATGTTCCCTTCTTGTGATGTCAGAACTGAAAATACTAAGTTGGACAGAGTCCAGAGCCGTGAATCTGCATTTTCCGTAATGGCGGGTGAGTCGTTAAATGGTTCAGTCCTTGGTGAAAGCCTTAAACAGTACTTTTATGAAAATGACGGAAAAAATGAACTTTCAAAACTGCAAAAAGCTAATAAAAATGAGTTTAGGATTTCCAACAGTGAACTTGCAACTGCATTTTTCGGCAAAAATATGTATATTTCTGCTTCACGAGTAGAAAAATTCTATAAATGTCCGTTCAGCTATTTCTGTGAATACGGACTTAAAGCATTACCGCGAAAAGAAGCAGAAGTTGATGCAGCCCTTTCTGGTACGCTTGTTCACCATTTGTTAGAAGTTTTCCTTTCAGAAAATCCAAAGGCTGAGTTAAATAAACTTAAAGAAACAGATATAAAAACCAAAATAAGTAAAATTATAGATGACTATATAACTGAAAATATGGGCGGTTACGAAAACAAATCAAATTCATTTATGCGTACCGTTTCATTGCTAAAAAAAACATCATATAAGGTGGTAAAACATTTAATTGCAGAGTTTTCACAGTGTAAGTTTACCCCCGCAGATTTTGAACTTAAAATCAATAATGATGGTCAGATTCCGCCTTATGAAATCTCTCTCGACAATGGTGGCATGGTTAGAATCGTGGGTAGTATTGACCGTGTTGACACATATGAAACAGATGATAACACCTTTGTTCGCGTAATTGATTATAAAACAGGCGGTAAAGAGTTTAAATTAGGTGAAGTTTTCTGGGGACTTAATATGCAAATGCTCATCTATCTTTTTGCAATCTGGCAAAATGGGCGAGAGTATTATAAAAATGTAACTCCCGCAGGTGTGCTTTATTTTCAGGCAAAAAGTCCAAGAGTTGTTTCCAATAAGATTACAAGGGATTCAAAAATTGAGGATTCCAAGACAGCATCATTTAAAGAATTAAGAATGCACGGTATGGTGCTTAATAATCTTGATGTTGTAAATGCAATGGAAAAAGATTGTGAAGGCTTGTTTATTCCCGTATCTCTTGATAAAAATGGTGCATTAAAAGGGAATGTAATTTCAATACAGGCATTAAGCAGATTAAAGGATAAGGTAAATGATTCCATTAAACAGATGGCGGATGAGTTGCAAAAAGGCAATATTTCTGCATTTCCTGTTGAAGATGGCTGTACCTGGTGCAGCTATAAGGATGTATGTAAACGTGAGGAAAACGATGCTGTAAAGGAAATCACAGTACCTTCCTTTGACGATGCTATTTCAATGTTAAGGAGTGAAAAAGATGGCAAGACTTTGGACTGAAGCTCAAAAGCAGGCAATTGAGTCAAGAGATGGTACCGTGCTTGTTTCTGCCGCTGCAGGGTCAGGTAAAACTGCCGTCTTGGTTGAGCGTGTAATTGAACGTATTACCGATTCTTCAAATCCTGTTGATATTGAGAAACTTCTTATTGTAACTTTCACAAAAGCTGCAGCTGCAGAGATGAAAGAAAGAATTTCAAAAAGACTTTCTGAAATGATTTGCGAGCAACCACAAAATCAATATTTAAAAAGGCAAAAAATGTACCTTCCCAACGCGCAGATTTCCACAATGGACAGCTTCTGCGGTAAACTTGTGAAGGAAAATTTTGAAAAAGCAGATGTAGCGCCTGACTATACAATGCTTTCCGATATTGAACACGATTTGCTCAAACGAGAGGTCATTAACGAGGTTTTAGAAGAAATATATAATCTTCCACAGGAAGAAACCGAAGACTTTCTTAATCTTTTTACAAATGGCAGAAACGACGAAAACCTTGTTAATTCAATCCTCACACTTTATGACTTTGCAATGGCATCTCAAAACCCTTTAAATTGGATTGAAACAACTTTTTCTGATTATTTTGAGAAATTACCTGTATATGAAACAAAGTGGGGAAAATACAGCTTAAATCGTCTTGCTGAGATAGTTGAATATATCAGGATAAAAGCAACTGACATAATTGCAGATGCACCTGAAAACAGTAATCTTCTTGGTGCTGTTACAAATGATATAACTCCGATTATTTCATCAATAGATATAATTCTTACTATGATAAAAGAGCATCCTGAAAAATGGGATGAAATCAAACAGATGACTGACTCTCTGAAATTTGGTACTTTTCCAAGAGTGACAAAAGAGGAAAAGGACTGTTATTATGATGACATTAAAGGTCGTCGTGACGGTATAAAAAAATATCTGTCTGCAATCAGTACAATTCTCATCTGTACTGAAAAAGAATATGAGGAAGATATGGATTATCTTCGCCACATAATGTCAGTTCTTAAAAAATGTGTAACCCGATTTACAGAACTTTTAAACCAGAAGAAAAAAGATAATAATACATATTATTTCTCTGATATTCTGCATCTGGCATTAAAAATTCTTATAGAGTTCAATGCGGATGGTACATATGTGAAAACACCTTTGGCAAACGAACTTTCCGATAATTTTGCGGAGATTCTTATCGACGAGTTTCAGGACACCAATGAAGCACAGGACACACTCTTTTCAGTTATCTCTGATTCAAATAAAAACAAGTTCATGGTTGGAGATGTAAAGCAAAGTATCTACCGTTTCCGTCAGGCAATGCCGGAAATCTTTATGAGTTATAAAGATGGATTTGAAGTTTTTAATGGTGATAACTATCCTGCAACAATCGGACTTGATAAAAATTTCAGAAGCCGTGAAGGAATAGTTAGAGGAATTAACTTTTTCTTTGATTATTTAATGTCAAGAAAATCCTGCGGTATTGATTACAAAAATGGTGAGCAGTTGGAATTCGGAGGCGATTACAGTGAAGATAATTCAGCTGCTGTTAATGTGCATATAATTGAAACCGATAAAACAAGAGGCTCCGATTTAGTTGCAGAAGCACGACATATAGGAAAGATTATTGATGAACTTGTTTCATCAAAAACACTTGTAGGTAAAAAAGGGGAGGAACGCCCCATAAAATACAGTGATATATGTATTCTTATGAGAGCTGTTAAAGACCATGCTACGGTTATATCTCGTGAACTGACTGAAATGGGAATTCCCGCATATTTTCAAAAACAGGGCGGATTCTTTGATAGCCGTGAAATTATTACAATATTTTCGATGCTTAAAGTCATTGACAATCCTGTTCAGGATGTACCATTAGTTTCCGTAATGCTTTCACCATTATTCTCTTTTACTGAAGATGATTTGGCAAAATATCGTTGTGAGCAACGCAAAGGGAGTTTTTACAACGCTGTCAAAAATCAGTATGATAAAAATGAAAAGGTAAAAGATTTTCTGGATTTACTGTCATTACTTCGCACTTTGTCCGTGACAATGGATGTGGGCAGTTTAATCCGACGTGTTCTTGAAATTACATCATATGATAGTATTGTTGGAGCAATGGAAAACGGAGAAAAAAGAGTGCTGAATCTGAATTTGCTCATAAATTATGCAGAAAATTATGAGTCAACAGGCGGTTCAGGTCTTTCAGGATTTATCCGCTATCTTGAAAAAATCCGAAAAAACAATAAGGATTTAGAGGGTGCTAATGAGATTTCGGAGAATGATGATGTTGTTCGAATAATGTCAATTCACAAAAGTAAAGGTCTTGAATTTCCTGTTGTGTTCATTGCTAATTGTGCATCTTCAGGTGGTGGAACAGATTATAACAAAGTTAAGATAAACCGAAAATTAGGCATAGGGACTGCCCGATATTTTCCAAATCTTCATAAGGATTTTACTACTTTACCTGTAAATGCTATAAAATTATTTGAATCGCAGGAAGAAACAGCAGAACAAATAAGAGTGCTGTATGTTGCAATGACCCGTGCGGAAGAAAAACTGTATATCATAGGTTCAATGAACAACAGTATCAAGAAGATTACAGATTTGTATTATAATTATTATGGCAGTTTTGTTGACTCAGCAATACCATTATCATTTTGTTCAAGTTTTATTCAATGGATATTGCTTTCATTGATGAGCCATCCTGCAATGGAAATGGAAAATCTGCTTTGTTGTTATAAAAAACCTCAAAGTCCGAAAATTGAATTCGGTATTTTTGAAAAGGATAATTCAATATCGGATACAGTCAATGAAGAAATTGTTTTTAATTATGATAAACAAATTTTAAAAACAATAACTCACCGATTATCATACAAATACCCATTTGCATCACTTTCAGATATTCCTGTAAAATATGCCGCCTCGTCAATGGATAGTGAGGCAACGCTCAAATATCTTGCAACGGAAAATCCTGCTTTTTCAGGTTCAGGAGAATTAACTCCTGCACAAAGAGGAACATTGACTCACAAGTTTATGGAAGTTTGTGATTTTATAAATGTGACTAAGGATTTGTCAGGAGAAATCAATAAGCTTGTTGAGAAAAATGTTTTTACACCAAAAGAGGCAGAAGCATTAAATCTTAATCATATAAAGGCATTTTTCTCAAGTGAACTTTACAGCAGAATTTTATCAGCAGAAAAATATATCCGTGAGCAGGAATTTTCAATGTCCATACCTGTTTCACAGGTGAATGGTGATTTGCCGCAAAATGTCTGTGACGAAACTGTGATAGTGCAGGGTGTTATTGACGGGCTTATTGTCAATGGCAAAAATGGTGAAATTATTGACTATAAAACCGACAGAGTAAACACTGCGGAGGAACTTTGCGATATATACAAGGAACAGATGAAAATCTATAGAAAAGCAGCTTTAGAATGCTTTGGATTACAAAATGTTACAGTAACCCTCTATTCTTTCCATCTTTCAAAAGAAATTTCTGTAAAACTTTAAAAAAACACTTGATTTTTAAAGTTTGTTGTGCTAAACTTATTAGGCTATGTAAATAAGTACTGAAAGAGGTGACAATTGTCATGAAACAGGGACTCCATCCTGAGTATAAAACAGTAACAGTTAAATGCGCTTGCGGTGCAACATTTGAAACTCGTTCAACTAAAGATGATTTAAAGGTTGATATCTGCTCAAATTGCCACCCATTCTTCACAGGTAAACAGAAGCTTGTTGATACAGGCGGACGTGTTGACAGATTTAACAAGCGTTACAATCTCTCTAAATAATTTAGATGACATTACGGTGGTACAAATTTTGTGCCACCTTTTGTTTTTGCGAGGTGAGAATTTTGCCAACTGAATACAGAACAATAAAACAATTCAATTCGGATGAGTATATTGTCAAACGTTCACGTTTTATAGGTTATGCAAAACCTGTAACTA
The DNA here is from genome assembly GCA_045577555.1 of Candidatus Fimenecus sp. GTDB lineage: Bacteria > Bacillota > Clostridia > Oscillospirales > Acutalibacteraceae > Fimenecus. The sequence continues at coordinate 76 of JAZNIQ010000230.1, read as the reverse complement.
CAGTTGAGGAAGCTAATACCTTTATTGCAGAAATCAAAGCAAAGCATTGGGACGCAACTCATAATGTCTATGCCTA